>JBDTEB010000339.1:0-6997 GCA_039922795.1 Chitinophagaceae bacterium | reverse complement strand
ATATTCCCTCGAAAAAAATCGTAACCAACCCAAATATTTCTTACGACTGGTTACCGACTTTTACTGAAGCCGCAGGTTTGCCTGCGCCCGAGTGTGTCGATGGAGTCTCTTTACTGCCATCTCTGACAGGTCGGGGAAAGCAACAACAAAGTCTGATTTACGTAGAATATTTCCAAACTGGAAAAACGCCGGACTATAAGGAATTTTCACCCTCAAACAGAGGACGGCAGCGGATGCAAATGCAGCTGATCAGGTTTGGAGACACGGTTGGTTTGCGCTATGATATAAAATCTGCCGATGATGATTTTGAATTATATAATGCGGTCAGGGATACACATCAGTCTATCAATCTTGGAGCGGGCGGTAAAATGAAGGAAACGCAAAAAATGATGAAAGAAAAGGTTTTGCAGGTACGACGAGTTCGTGACTCCACCCACCGTCCTTATGATGAGGAGCCGGTGCCAGCAACAAAAGTGGAAAAAACTTTAAAAGGCCTTACCTGGAAAATGTATGGCGGCAATTATAAATGGGTCCCCAATGTGAGTTCACTAAAGCCCTCCGGTAATGGAATTACCAACGACCCCGGTGTTGCGTTTACCAAAAATAAAACAAACGCGGTGTATGTTTTTGAAGGGTACATAAACATCCCCGAAGAAGGGGATTATACCTTTTACCTGACAGCAGGCAACAAATCTTTTATAAGAATTCATGATGCCATTTTAATTGATGCTGATTATGGTTTTCAAGCAGGTTCAACCAGGGAGAGTACGATCAAATTAAAAGCCGGATTGCATCCTGTAAAGATTTATTCCACCAGTGCCGCCAACAATAAGAACTTATTGAATTTCGAATGGAAAGGACCATCTTTTCAAAAATCAATAGTGCCTGCAGAGGTGTTTTTTCATAAATAGCATAGTGAATGTTATAAAAATATCAAAGCCACTTCAACTCATTATTATTAAAATTTATTGAATGAATCTATTATGGTATTATTCAAATGCAAATAAATATAGATTTCTTTTCCTAGTATTTTCTTTATTAATCCTGAACAAATCAACTACCGCACAAACTTCAGATGTCGGAAAGCCCAATATTATAATTATCTATGTAGATGATCTTGGTTATGGGGACGTGGGTTGTTATGGCGCAACAAAAGTAAAAACACCCAATGTAGATTTCCTGGCGAAAAACGGAGTAAGATTTACTGATGCACATTGTACTGCCGCCACCTGCACGCCTTCCCGATACTCACTCTTAACGGGTAGTTATGCTTTTAGAAATAATGCAGCCATACTTCCGGGAGATGCGCCATTAATAATAAAACCGGGTTCTCCTACGCTTCCGTCCATGCTGCAGGATGCAGGATATAAAACTGCGGTTATTGGTAAATGGCATTTGGGTTTGGGTGATGGAGTTCCAAACTGGAACGCTGAGTTGAAGCCGGGTCCGCTGGAAGTTGGATTCGATTATTCTTTTATCGTACCGGCCACTCTCGATCGCGTGCCTACCGTTTTCGTTGAAAACCATAATGTGGTAAACCTTGATCCCGCAGATCCGATAGTGGTCAACTACGATCATAAAATTGGCAATCTTCCTACAGGTTTAGAGAATCCCGGCTTATTGAAGTTTAAGGCAGACTCGCAGCACATGAATACCATAACGGATGGCATCAGCAGGATAGGATATATGTACGGAGGTAAAGCCGCACTTTGGAAAGATGAAGAAATGGCGGACGTTTTAATAGGCAAAGTAAAATCGTTTATTACCGAAAATAAGAACGATCCATTTTTTCTATATTTCTCTTTTACGGATATCCATGTTCCTCGTGATCCGAATCCGCGCTTTAAAGGTAAAACAACCATGGGCTCCAGGGGAGATGTTATTGCACAAATGGATTGGTCCACCGGAGAAGTCTTGAAAATTTTGAATAAACTCGGATTGTCAAAAAAAACCATCATTATTTTTAGCAGCGATAATGGCCCCGTGCTGGACGATGGCTATGATGATGACGCAGAGAAACTGGCGGGGAATCATAAGCCCGGCGGTCCCTTTAAAGGTGGAAAGTACAGTGCTTATGAAGCCGGCACAAGGGTGCCAACCATCGTCTACTGGCCTCAAAACGTGAGGCCCGGTGTAAGTAATGCTTTATTGAATCAGGTAGATTTTTATGCCTCTTTTGCGGCCTTAACCCATCAACCATTAAAAGCAGGTTCCGCACCGGATAGCTACAACCTGTTGAATGCACTTTTGGGCAAAACAACACTCGGCCGAAAAATTATGATTGAAGAATCCTTTACACTGTCTTTACGTTCCGGACAATGGAAATATATTGCTCCGCAAACAAAACCTGCACCCGCCTGGCTAAAAAACAAGAATATTCCTACCGGCCTCGAAAATACAGCCCAGTTATTCAATTTAAACCATGATAAAGGCGAAAATAAGAATGTGATTGAAGCGAACGCCGCAATGGCCGAACGATTAAAACGGGAACTTCAACAGTTGCAGATCGCCGGAGGAAGCCGACCAGGATTTAAAAATTAAAATCCAAAATAATATCGTTTGAGGCATCCTGAAAGCATCGCTGTTTTACGATAGCATTAGGTTACACGGGGATCTTAAGACTGAAATTGCCTGGTTTTTTGGCTTACTTCGCGCTATTTGTATGTCAAGATATATGGGAACTACCTGATATTTCCGATTGACATCGGGATATTGTGAAAGCTGATAAAGGAGGCTATGTCAAGGAAACACCAAACGCCTTCGGTTCAGGCGTTCAAAATAACGGGGCTGGATGGTAAGTGTCAATGTAAACCATCCGGAGAAATTATAATCTTTATCTTTATCAGAATGTATTGTTTTTGACGTTAAAAATTCACTACACATTGAAAAACATTTCCTTTTACACATTGCTTATCCTGGTGATCGTTTCGTGTAATAACGAATCCAAACAGGTATCTGACAAGCCTGCCCCGCCAGCAGACGCCACGTGGGTAAAGGCGGAGGGTAAGGACAGCCTTTTATTGCTTACAGACAGACCGCCCAACCTGGAAACGCCGTTAAAATATTTCTTAAAGGACTACACGCCCAACAGCGTATTCTTTGTGCGCTGGCACCTTGCCGGTTTGCCTGCCGCTGTTAATGCGGATACATTTCGTTTACGCGTGGGTGGTAACGTTAACCGGGAGATCGCTTTATCTATCAATGACCTTAAAACATAATTCACCCCTGCTACCATTACCGCTTTATGCCAGTGCTCTGGCAACTCCAGGAGTTTTTTTGATCCCCGCGTGCCAGGTGGACAATGGAAAAACGGATCAATGGGTAATGCTAAATGGACCGGCGTAAAGCTGAAGGATATCTTGCAGATGGCCGGGGTAAAAAAAGGTTCCGTGGAAGTGAGTTTTAATGGCTTGGATGTACCGCCAATGCCGACAACACCCGATTTTCAAAAATCGCTGCAATTGAATCATGCCCTTGATGGAGAAGTGATGATTGCTTACGAAATGAATGGTGAGCAACTTCCTTTACTCAATGGGTTTCCTTTGAAATTGGTTGTACCAGGATGGTACGCAACTTACTGGGTAGGTATGTTGAGTGATATCCAGGTACATGCAAAGCCTTTTGAAGGGTTCTGGATGAAAAAGGCATACCTGGTTCCCAAAAATGAACCCAATGGAAATGAGCGTCCTGACGCCATCGCTACCGATGTAGAGCCTATCAGCAAAATGAATGTACGTTCCCTGTTTGTATCTCCTGAGCCCAATGAAGTTATTGCAGTTGGCCAGGAGAAGGATATACAGGGACTTGCCTTTGATGCCGGATATGGTATCACCAGGGTGGAACTGTCAACGGATAGTGGTAAAACCTGGTCGCCCGCAAAACTGGATGCAGATCTGGGCAAATATTCCTGGCGACGCTGGCATTATAATTTTACGCCGTCACAAAAAGGCGATTATACCTTTCAGGCCAAAGCCACCAATGCAAAAGGTCAAACACAACCCATACACCAGTGGAATCACAGCGGGTATATGCGCAACGAAATTGAAACACTTCGATTAAAAGCTGAATAACCATGACGATCGCCAGGTTGATAAACAAGGTGCTGGTTTCTTTATGTATATGTTTTCTTGTCTCCTGCAACGAAACAAATACTAAACAGCAGCAGCATAGTATTCCTCCCAAACTCACTGGTCTCGCTGGTGTAGTAACGAATCTGCCTGAAAAGCCGGGCTATGCCACGTTTAATAATAATTGCGTCAGTTGCCACTCGGCTCGCTACGTTGAGATGCAACCAGACCTCTCTGAAAAGACATGGCTGGCCCTCGTAACAAAAATGCAAAAAACTTTTGGAGCCCCAATCGCCGATTCTTCCATTCACGAGATTGTTAGCTACCTGGTTGCCATTAAAGGCAAGAGCTAGTGTTTATTACCGATAAAATCGGGAAGGAAATTTGGATTGCTTTTTTACAAATGTATGCCACTATCTTCTCTCAGTTCAATGGATTCAGGTCCTGACAGGAATACTATTCCGCCAAGAAGAATGGCCCTGAAATAATTTTTTTTGATGATGTTGAAGAACTGGATTTTGTGAGGCTTTCCATATCCGGCTTACAAGACCCTGCCCAAATTCCTGGTGGGAATTTCTCAACAATTCCGGCGCGGATTCTTCCTGTTCTTTTTTACCTTTCTTGCGGGAGACTTTTTCCGTCCTGAGCCCGGCTTCAAAACTAAACCTGCAGTCACCGTTGGGCGCGTAGATGTAGATATTTGGTAAGGTACTAATTGATATACCGATAATAGGGATGGTTTGTCGTTGCGCCGAGAACACCCAGCAATATCGATCCTACAACTTGTAAAACAGGTGAAGACTCAATCTTAGCCGGGGAAAGATTCGTGCGGCGACCAGTAACCGGTACGGTTGTGAGTGATTGTAAATGTTTATCAAAGTCTCCATAATGAGTCGCCCTAAGGGCAGCTTTAGATGAGGGTTTTATGGCACTTGTGGTATCGGCTCTGTCTGGCACCGTGATTTTTGACAATGTATCAAGCTGTGATTTTGCATCAAAAGCTGACAGTAAGAAAAGAGTGGAAATGAATAACGGCAAGGATAAGACAGAGCTAAACATAATTCAGTATTTAGACTAATTTACGAATATTTAATTTTTAATGGTGGATAAATTGACAATTGACAGTTATGGGTTGATAACCTGTGCTTGTAATTACTTAAATCAGCACTAACCAGCAATAAAAAAATATCAATCTGCAATAGCATTACCATCGACAGCGAGTATTTGTCTGACTCGACATCCGGAGATATGGAAAGCTATATTTCAAGGGTTTTTGGCAGCGGAAGAACTTCGCTTTTGGCAAAGGAGTTCTCCAATTCGTTTCTTATGGCCTCTACACTTTCTGCAACAGGCTCTGTCCCGGTTTTATATACCGTTCTTATTCTACTGCTTAATATGGCAGGAAGCATTACACTTAAAACCCCTGGTGCGTCAATATTTTCTTCGGCAACCAATATCGGGCTCCAGGATTCTTCATCATTTGTAGACGAAAGGCTTTCGCTTAATTTACTTAAGTCGCTATCAAATCCAAGGGGCAAAATGGTTTTATGTAACAGCAAATAATTGATTTTTCATTGCGGAGTTTGTTGCAGCTTGTAGTCTTAGAAAGTAGACAAATAAGCAAAGCGAATTCTTTCATATTTCGAGATGAAAATAAGATGCAATCGAAATACTGACCAGGACTTTGTAAGCTTACACCATTTGTCGATGAAAGAAATTAATATTTATTGCAAAATTTAGTTAGTTTCTAATTTTCTTTATATATTAACGTGTCGCTAAATATTTGATTGATATTATTTTGTTTGTTTCAGTTTTTGAATGTGTTTTGATACGCGGCCGATGTCTCCGTGCGAAGTTTAATCTGATCGCATTTACCACTACCTGAAATCCGAACCTTGCAAAGCCTGATCCACCCAGAATGGACGCCTGTACTTGCAGACTGCTCAAATGCCATATTCTGCTCACCAACTTGTTGGAATTGCAGGAGTTTAATAATGAATTATTCACTTGCACCTTATAAACCTTAATACATGAAAAAGATCATCATTGCCATCCTGCTTCCATTATCTATTGCAATTACTTCATGCAATTCAGCCGTTACCCCAGTAACGAGCAGGAGGTAATCCAATTTGAGCGCGACTTTGCAAAAGCCCTCCTGGCGGGAGATTCGACGACAATCGATAGTTATATTGAGAGGGACTATACAGGCAGTTATAATTCCTTCCCTGAGAATAAGCAGGATGTTATGTCTGTAACTCCATCTTCGGGTGCAACCGTCAAGGATCTAGAAATGAAAGTAAATGTCTTTGGAACATCTGCGATAGCAACCGGAATCTGGGAGTTGAAACAAAAGAACTCTAAACCGACGTACTCGAAATTTACGGATATGCTGGTAAAGCGTAAAGAGGGATGGAAGGTTGTGGGGTCCATACAAAACGCTGTGCCTTTCTGGAGTGTGCGTGAGGCGCTGGATAGTGAGCTTGTTACGGTGCCTGCTCAACCATGTGAAACAGAATCTTCGCTGAAATCGCAAACCGCCGGTAGCCGTACCTATTTAAGAATTAAAAATCAAACGACTGATACGCTTACCATTTACTGGATCAATTACGAAGGAAAGCGGGATCCAGGCGCAGATGAGATCAGGAAGGCCGCACCGGGAAAAGATGTTGTAGAGCGGACTTTTGTTACGCATCCGTTCGTTGTGACGGGGTCTTCAGGAAAATGTTACGGAATATATACGGCAGTTCCGCAGGCTGGTATTGTCGTGATCAAATAACCCTGGCAATTCCACATGCTGGTATTGTCGTGATCAAATAAACCCTGACCATACCACAGGCTGGTATTGCAGTGATCAATAATCCTGGCAAATCCGCTTATCCAAAAGTGAACTCCTCCGGTGACAGCAAACTCATCCTTTTATTCACTTCCCG
>JBDTEB010000338.1:0-19047 GCA_039922795.1 Chitinophagaceae bacterium | reverse complement strand
ATGACGAAAGATAGCGCTGCGCTTTCCCGTGCATTGAACTGGGCAAAACGTGCTAATGAATTTTCTGAATCGGGAAGTTCACTTGACGTTTATGCAAGGCTGTTATATCATTTCGGCGACGCAAAGTCCGGGATAGAATTTGAACAGAACGCAATTGAAGAACTTAAACGAAAGGGACAGCCGGTAGTGGAACAGGAAGAAGTGTTAAAAAGGATGAGAGGTGGGAAAAAGAATGAATTATAACTAGTCTTCCTCAAATTCTCTTCGCCTTCGCATACCCATTTTTTAAGAGCCACTGAAGCATTTTATCCCGCTGATCCCCCTGGATGATAATCTCACCATCTTTGACAGCGCCACCGGTTCCACAAAAGTTTTTAAGTTTTTTACCCAGTTCTTCGAGGTCCTCTATTTTTCCTATGTAGCCTCTTAAAATACTCACGGCCTTACCTGCCCGATGTTTGGTTTCCAGCCGTACAGTTAGCTTTTGTTCGTTGCTGGCAGCGGTTTCTGCTGCACTGCCTGTTTCGATTCTCATCTGGAAGCCAGGGTTGGTAGAGTACACGATGCCGTCGGCGGCCGGTTTTTTATTCTTGCTCATAACAGGTCTTAAATCCTGTAAATTTAAAGTATCACGGCTTTCAAACTGAGGTCAAGACTTCGCGCCTGGTGAATGAGTGCGCCTACGCTTATATAATCCACGCCAGTCTCGGCGTAAGAAACGATATTATCGAGATTAATTCCGCCACTGGCTTCCGTTTCGTACCTGCCTTCGATCATCTCAAGCGCTTCACTGATCATCCCGGGACTGAAATTATCCAGCATAATCCGGTTGACTTTACCCGATTTCACTGCTTTGTTTACGTCATCAAGTGAACGGGTTTCGACTTCTATCTGTAGATCAGGACGCCGGGTTTGAACATATTCCCAGGCTTTTTCAATGGCTTTTTCGATTCCACCGCAATAGTCGATATGATTATCCTTGAGCATGATCATATCGTAAAGTCCAAACCGATGGTTTATGCCGCCCCCAATTCTTACCGCCTCTTTTTCGAGGAGTCGGAAATTGGGTGTGGTTTTGCGTGTATCGAGAATTCTGGTTTTATAGCCTTTCAGCTTGTCAACGTAAGTACGTGTTAAAGTTGCAATGCCGCTCATTCTTTGCATGGTATTCAGTACGAGTCTTTCTTTCTGCAGAATACTCGCTATCGGGGCCTCGATGCTGAAGGCCTGTTCACCATAAGCCATTAAATCACCATCGTTTTTAAAATACGTAAAAACAGTGCCCGGATCCTGATATTCAAAAATTGTTTTTGCAACATCCATCCCTGCAAGAACTCCGTCTTGCTTTATCTTCAGAACTGCCTTTCCTTTTGCACCCGATGGAATACAACAAAGTGTAGAATGATCTCCATCGCCCAGATCTTCAGCAAGAGCTGATGCGATTAAATTTTGAAGTCGATCGATGTCTGTTTGCATGAACAAGGCAGGAAGTTAGTTGCAGTCAAAATTAACTAACATATCCTTCTTTGAAAAAGGTAATTGCTGGAGTTCAAAAATTGTTGTGAAATAATACTGAACTATTTGCTTTACTCAATCTTCTGAAACGAAATATCCTGCAGATATTGCTTGTCTCCCTTTTGCTTCATGAATAGTGTCGTCCGATAATCACCACTTTTGGTTTTGAGGGTGCCAACGCAATAATTCGTTCCGGACTTTTCGCTTTTATATTTCAATTCAAAATTCCTTACGACATTATTACTGAAGAAATCCCTGATAATCATTTCTGCCTGGATGCGGCTGTAATTGTCAGATTTCTTTGGAAGCCCTATATCCACACGGTTGTCAAAATACCTGGAGAGATTTGACGCGTTACCCTCATTTAACGCGACAACAACTGCATCAACGTCAATCGTGTCAATTCCTGCAAATCCATCAGCATGGTTGATAGCGGAAAAAAATAAAATGCAAACTGCCAACAAAGAAAAAAAAGCTTTTTTCATAATATAGTGACCCTTTCCAACAGGAGCGGGGATTTTATCGGATAAAGGCCAAAAACATGCCAAGTTCTGTTTACGATATGAGATAAAACTCCGGTTAATATGTCTTTACGGCCCAAAGTTTTCTACTTAAATAAGTAGTTTAGCGGGATGGAAAACAAAAAAGTGATTCTCGTCATTATGGACGGCTGGGGCAAGGGTAAGGTTGCATCAAGTGATGCTATTCAACATGCCACTACGCCATTTGTAAACTCATTATACGGCAAGTATCCGAATTCAACTTTAATAACCTGTGGTGAAGATGTGGGACTGCCGGAAGGACAGATGGGTAACTCTGAAGTGGGCCACCTTAACCTGGGGGCCGGAAGAATCGTTTACCAGGAATTGCAGAGAATAAATGTAGCCATCCGCAATGGCAGTTTCAATAAAAATGAAGTATTGCTCAAGAGCATTAGAACGGCGAAATCTGAAAACAAGCCGTTACACTTGCTCGGTCTGGTGAGCGATGGCGGCGTGCACTCACACATAAACCACATAAAGGCGATCACTTCACTCTGTGCAGCGGAAGGTTTGACTGAGGTTTATATCCATGGTTTCACTGACGGAAGAGATACCGACCCGCATAGCGGCAAGAAGTTCATTGAAGAACTTGAGTCACATTTGTTACTTACCACTGGAACCATTGCCACTATTAGTGGAAGATATTATGCGATGGACAGGGATAAGCGATGGGAAAGAATTAAACTCGCCTATGACGCAATCGCCCTTGGAATTGGAGAGAAATCACGGGATGCGTTGGCTGCCGTGCAGGCCGCCTACGATCAAAATATCACCGATGAATTTGTAAAACCTACCGTTATTGTCAATGATCGGAACGAACCGGTGGGTACAATAAAAGACGGCGATGTAGCCATCTGTTTCAATTTCAGAACTGATCGCTGCCGGGAGATCAGCCAGGTGCTTACCCAGGCAGATATGCCAGCATTTAATATGCATAAACTGGATATCAATTACACCACGATGGCTGAGTATGATTCCACTTTTCAACATGTTTCGGTAGTCTTTGAAACCGATAACCTCGTGAATACACTTGGAGAGATTCTCTCGAGGAATAATAAGAAACAGGTAAGAATGGCCGAAACAGAAAAGTACCCACATGTGACCTTCTTCTTCAACGGTGGTCGCGAAGTGCCGTTTGAAGGCGAGACCAGGATTATGATGCCGTCTCCCAAAGTGGCGACCTATGACCTTCAACCCGAAATGAGTGCCCTTCCTTTAACAGATGCCATCCTTGGTGAAATTGAAAAAGACCTGGCTGACTTTATTTGCATCAACTATGCGAATGCTGATATGGTCGGCCACACCGGCGTTTGGAACGCTGTTATTAAAGCGGTAGAAACTGTTGACAGCTGCGTGAAGAGGCTCGTGACAGCTGCGCTGGAAAAGGGTTACACGATCTTTCTCACCGCCGATCACGGAAATGCAGACTACATGGTCAATAATGACGGGTCACCCAATACGGCACATACCCTCAACCTCGTTCCGTTTTTCATCATTGACAAAGAATGGAAGGGGGAAATTAAACCGGGCAAACTGGGCGACGTCGCTCCGACTATCTTAACGATGATGGGTCTTGCTATTCCTCAGGAGATGACTGGTGAGGTGCTCATTTAATTTACTTTTTCAACTGGAAGTAAATCACAAATAAAAGTGAAGAGTAAAGCAGCATCAGATTAGAAAATTTGTCTTAATTTACAGGTAACCAAACGGTGAATATGACCGAGGAAGCCATTTTACAAGGATGTTTACGAAACGAGCCCCTGGCCCAGCGGGAACTATACAATGGGTATAGTCCCAAAATGCTTGCAGTTTGTTACAGGTTCGGACATAACAGGGAAGATGCAGAAGATATGTTACAGGAAGGATTTATTAAGATCTTTTCTCAAATACATACCTTCCGCAACCAGGGCTCGTTCGAGGGCTGGATTAGAAGGATCATTGTTCACACATGCATCAACAATCTCAAGAAGAATAAAAAGTTTAATGAGAATGTGGATATCATGTATGCAACCAGTGTACAGGTACGGGAAGAATCAGTACCCTCGATAGTTCAGGCCAAACAAGTAGTGGAATGCATCCGCTTGCTTCCGCTGGGGTATAAAACTGTGCTCAATCTTTACGCAATTGAGGGTTATTCTCATAAAGAGATTGCCGAGATGCTGGAGATTGAGGAAAGTACCAGCAGATCCCAGTACACACGTGCCAAGCAGATGCTCGAAGATATTTTAATCCGTAAAAAAATTTTACAAAAACCCAAAGAAAAGTCTGGTCTTTTAGCTGTTTTTAGCAGATAAAACCCGGAGAAAACTATGTAGGATCACTGCTTTACCCTTAACCAACTAACTGCCAAAGTGCTTCAAAATGGAATTAGATTTCGACAATGACGAGTTTGAGTCATTTCTAAAACAGAAAGCTGATCAATATAAAATGTATCCGTCGGAACGCGTATGGAAAGGCATCGCCTTTATACAGCATTCCCGCACAAGGCTGATCACGATTGGAGGTTCATTATTGATGATCAGCGTCTTTCTCGTTTTAGGCGGTCATTTACTTACCGACAGGAACGGCACTGCTAACAATCTCGTTCCCGAACCTGTGCGTGTGATCACCAGTTTAAGTTCTGCGAATTCATCTTCCAAACTTGAAGTAACCCCGGAGAACGCCCGCAGGTCCGTGATGGTAGCCACTAATCTTGCCAGGAGGAACGAGATCATCGATGCAGAGAGTGGAGAAGAAAAAGTAAGGATTTCAAGTGATAGGCCACTGAACCTTTCCCGGTCACAATATCCTCCTGTAAATGCGTCACAAACTTCTGAAAAGAAAGTGCCACACCCGAGGATAGCTATAGCGGATGCTGGATCCCAGGTATCAGAAAAGGTCGGTTACGGCCAGGAATCAGATGAGAACACAGTTGCCATCAAGGAAGAGAAAACATCACCTGCATCAGTGATAAAAATGACTGCTGAAGGCGCAATGACGGGACAGGTCGAAAGAAATGTGCAAGGCACGAAGATCGGTAACCTTCCGGTCACAATCGATGAGGAGCAGGTTTCTGACAAAACAGTAAACTGGTTACAGGAAATCGCAGCCATCAAACTGACTTCTCCAGATAGAAATCCTTTTAATGTCCAGTTCTATTTTTCCCCGATGGTCAGTTATCGTAAACTGGTCGACAACACAGGTATGAAAACGGGCACTGCCAGTAATTCAATCATCCAGTTAGGAACAATTAACCGTTTCGTAGATCATAAACCCGCAATTGGCGTTGAGCTCGGTTCCAATGTGCTTTATTCCCCGGTGAAAAATCTAACCATTAAAACCGGCGTTCAACTCAATTATTCCCGCTATACGATAAAGGCATTTAAGTCATATGTCGAGAAGGCGTCCATTGCGCTTAATTCAATGACGCAACACACCCGCGACACTATGGTTTCTTATACCACCGTGCGTAATTTTAATGGATATAGTCCTGAAGTGCTGGAAAACCAGTACTTGCAGCTATCCGTGCCCATTGGTGCAGAGCTTTTGGTGTTGGGAAAAAAGAAATTGCAATTTATTGTAGCCGGAACCGTGCAACCTACTTACCTGCTATTTAATGATTCTTACTTGCTCAGTAGTGACTACGAACACTACACGAAGGAGCCTTCGCTTGTCAGAAGATGGAACATTCACACGAGTGCAGAAGCTTTTATTTCCTATAAGATCGGAAGTTTACGCTGGCAGATTGGCCCGCAATTCCGTTATCAAATGTTTTCATCTTATCATGATCAGTATCCAATCAAGGAATACCTGATGGAATATGGGATCAAATTCGGCCTTAGCAAAACGTTGAAATAACTCATAAAATATTTTTTCAAGCCGTTGCGCCCGCAACGGCTTTTTACTTTAGTGAATATGATACGAATTTCACTTTTGCTCGCTTCTACCCTGATTTGCTTTTCCTGTAAAAACAACACCGGCAAAAAAGAAGAACAGACGGAGACAGCGTTTTTCCCACTTGCCTCAATACTTAATGAACAGTGGAAAAACATTGATTCCCTCCATTTGTCTGTTATGAAAATCTCAACAAATGAAGGCGTAAATGACACCGTCACTTCATCTTTGCCTGAGTTGAAAAAAGCTGCCGAAGGTTTGATCAATCCTGATATCACACAACCTCCTTTAAATGGGAAATACAGAGAAACTAGTTTTGCTGATCAAACAATCCCAAGTATCACACTCACCTACGCATCGGAAGATAAAAGTCTGGCGGTGCAGAGGCTTGACATTCTACTTCAACCGGACCCGGTAGACAATGATAAACTGCGAACCATCTATATGGAGAAAAATGAGACTTTAGGGAATATCTTTGTTTCAAAAAAAATATTGCTGATGGCTAACAGGAGCCTGCAGGTTATTACGAGCTCAAAGGATTCTACCCTGAACATTGTGAAATTTAGCTGGGACGGCATTAAATAACTGAATTAAACCGAAATTCGCAGATTATCCTAATTCAGAATGACCGCGCAGGATTTTCAGCATATTTCACATACCATTCCGCATTTTCCGGGCATCTACAAATACTATGATGCGGGCCATACGCTGCTATACGTTGGCAAGGCCAAAAATCTTCGTAAAAGAGTAGGCTCCTATTTCAACAAGGCTTTTACAAATTATAAAACTCATGAACTGGTACACCGGATCAGTTCTATCGAGTTCACCATCGTCGATTCCGAACAGGATGCGTTTCTTCTTGAAAATTCGCTGATCAAACAGTATCAGCCAAAGTTCAATATTAATTTAAAGGATGACAAGACATATCCTTATATAGTTATTAAAAAGGAACCTTTTCCGAGAGTGTTCCTAACCCGCAATAAAATCGATGACGGTTCTACTTATCTTGGACCGTTCACTTCCGTTGCGAAAGTGCGGGAGCTACTGGATTTCATCAAACAGAATATCCAGTTGAGAACCTGCAAGCTAAATCTCACCCAAAATAATATTACGAAGGGCAAGTTCAAGGTTTGTCTTGAATACCACCTGGGGAACTGTAAAGGGCCATGTGAAAACCTTCAGTCCGAGGAAGACTATATGACACAGCTTGCCCAGCTTAAAAACTTCATGCGAGGTAATCTAAGCCCGGTTATACAACATTTCAAGGGGGAGATGAAGGGGTACGTTGAAAAAATGCTGTTCGAAAAAGCCGAGCTTTTGAAAAAGAAAATCGACCATCTTGAGAGCTATCGGGCAAGGTCTGTTGTAGTAAGCCGGCACCTGACAAATCTCGACGTTTTTAATATTCTGAAAGATGGAGATGTGGCCTATGTCAATTATCTCATGATTCAAAACGGGGCGATAATTCAAACACACACCACCCAACTTGAGACACATCTGGAAGAAAGTCCGGAAGAGGTTTTAGCTTTTGCCATTGCGCAGATCAGGCCGCTTTTTGACAGTCATTCTGTGGAAGTGCTTGTGCCCTTCATCATCGAGTATCCCGAAGAGGGCCTGGTATTTACAGTTCCAAAAGGAGGCGATAAAAAGAAACTTCTTGATCTCTCGGGCAAGAACGTGAATTATTTCCAGGACGAGATAAAGAGAAAAAAGACGCTCCATCTTGAAGGGAGCACCGATCTTGAAAAACTGGCCGTTCTGGAAAAATTGAAGAACGATCTCCAGTTATCTGAGGCCCCGATGCATATCGAGTGCTTCGATAACTCGAATTTCCAGGGTAGTTTCCCAGTGTCAGCCATGGTTTGTTTTAAAAACGGAGTTCCCAGTAAGAAAGACTACCGTCATTATAATGTGCAAACTGTTATAGGAATAAACGATTTCGCAACAATGAAAGAAGTGGTACACCGGCGGTACCGAAGGGTTCTTGAAGAAGGTTTGCCAATACCACAACTCGTCATCATTGACGGTGGAAAGGGGCAGCTCGGTTCGGCGATGGAAAGCGTAAACCTGCTGGGGTTGGCGGGGAAGATGACAGTGGTAGGTCTGGCAAAAAATGAAGAAGAGATATTTTTCCCAGGTGATCATCAGTCAATAAAATTGCCTTACCATAGTGAGAGCCTTAAATTAATCAGAAAAATAAGAGACGAGGTTCACCGTTTCGGCATTACATTCCATCGTAAAAAGCGCAGCAAGGGAACTTTCAAAAATGAACTTGAAGATATTAAGGGCATTGGTGAAAACACCGCGAATCTACTATTGAAACATTACAAGTCAGTGGCCAGAATTAAAGCAGCAGGAGAGGATGACTTAAGAGAAGTAGTGGGATCGTCAAAAGCTAAAATTGTATCCTCATATTTCAAAAAAGAGCCTGAATCGGAGATAAAACCAGGTTTGTAATCTCATGATTTTCAGTAAATGACAAAAAAAAAGGGGCCAGGATAGACATCCAGCCCCGTTTTTAAAATCCAATATCCTATGAAAAACCGTTGTAAAAATAGGCAAACAAATTTAAAAGTCAATACCCTAAAGTGGTAATTTTCCAAATTCAGAGAGCAATCGTACGAAGTTGATTACTATCAAGATATCCGTAAATTTACGGTCAACAATTTCCGCTTTATCATCATAATTTTCCCAATCCGGGACATTTTTAGATACATCTCATAAATCGTTATTTTAATCTGGCGACAAAAAAAACCGCATCGTCGAGATGCGGTTTTAAATGGATTAAAGAAGTTATGCCTAATAAGACCAGAGATCCTGTTCGTAATTGAAGATCTTTTCCTTTACGTTGTCACCTTCAAGCAATCTCAGGATTGGATCCTTAATGGTAGAGGCGATCGTCTGATCATATGGATTATCAAGGGTCGATTTAATAATTCTGCTGGCAAACATTCTGTTTTCAAAAAGTTCTTCCCAGCTAAGGCGAGCACCATAGTTTTTTCCGTTATAAGCCTGGTATCTGGCCAGCATCGGGCGAAGGTCAGGATAATAGACCCAGAACAACGGGGTCACATCACGGTAGCTTCCGTCAACATTACGGATAGTTTTCAATGGTGCAATACCTAAAATTCTTATAAACATGCGTGAAGCCTCTTTGTCGAATACAACATCTTCCTTGATCCAGTACTTTTCAATGGTACTGTCCGGATTGAATTCTTCTACGATAACGGAATCTTTCATGATCCCCTTGGAACCATCCGGATCAAGAGTCCAATTTGGAACTTCAAGTTTTTTTGGCGCACCTACAAGCTGCCGGCTGATTTCACCTACAGTGATCGGGGTTGTAAACCTGTCATCTGTCGGACTAAAAGCGGTTATTTCTCCCGATTTTATGCTTGCCAGTAGAATACTGATAAACCGCTGGTCCCCATTATCTTCCTGTGCCTTATAAAGAAAAGGGAGGTTCATTTTTTCATGAACGTCAATTTCCCTCCAGATACGCTGGCGGTAAACAGCATCGTCTTCGCGGATATTCTCATAGGCTAAAGGTGTTCTGTCCCGAACGATATTCCTGTCTATAACATCATCCCTCCGCAAGCTTTTAAGCGGGGCGGGAAAGTTGAGTGATGCAGTATCCATCTTAGCAGGGATAGTATCTGCTACAGGCATCAATTTCGCGTCGGCAATCTGGCGTGTTTTAGTTGTGGTCGTCCTTTTCGCAGATGGCCTTTTGCTTACCACCCTCTTTTTGGTCTGGGCATCGGCATAATTTACCAGTAAGAGAAAGGCCGAAGCCATAAAAAATGATCTTAAGAACTTATTCATCTTAGATATTTATTTAAGTTGGAAGATAACCGGAGGAATATCTCTGATCCCATCGGGACCTTTTACTTTAATCTGATCAAAAAATACCGTAGTACCCGGTGTTGCTTTATTTATAAAAGCTGCAGCGTTACCAGTCCAGCGGGCACCATCATTTGGCGCACCCTGGTAGGTCTGGAAAGATCCACCATTTGCACCCACGCTGTAGCTGATTACAGTAAATGGTGCATCGAATTCTGAATCCAGTTTGGCAAATAAACCGCCTATAGCTTTGAATTGTGCCGTTGATATTGAGCCCCCCTTGTTTGATCCGATCATGGCCTGTGGATCCGGAAGTCTCTTGATTCGCATTGGAAAAGGCGTCGTTTTTCCATTAACGGTTACATTAATGTTACCGCTGCCACTACCAACACTTCCCGGTTTGATGATGTACCGACCTCCGCCTTGTGGAGTGACCGACCCGCTGCCCGAAAATACTACAGACATCTTTTCAAGACCAGCCGACCCTGCAGAAATTGTCATCGGATTATCAACACCTGCATAAAGAACATTCATTTTCTCGAGGAACACTGATGACCCGGAAGGAGTACCCACAGTATACTTCAAAGACTTGCTGATATTGCCGGTTGAGCCATCAGGTTTGGTGTACGTGATGCTGTAATTTATTGTATGCTCGCCTGCTCCGCTCACGGCAGTTTTATAGACAGCCTTGCCATCTACGATGGGAGGTGCAGATCCATTAATGGTAATTTTTGGGGTTGCCGCCTTGCTGTAAGCACCGATACCTGCAGTAACTTCCAATTCGTCACCTGGCATTAGGTAAGTTGCATTTGTTCCAATCAATGGCTGGAATTCATCAAACACTACCTTGACTGACCCAACCTGGCTAAGAAAATAATCAACCATTTCAGACTCGGAATTCTTCACGTCATTCTGAAATTTACTGAGAATGGTGATAGAGGCAATGGTAGGTGTCATGTGAAAGTATGCAGAAGACCAATCTGTCTTCTGACTACCGGTTTGTGAGGTAGGAATTGACAGATCGAGCGGAAAATTTTTGGTGAACTCATCTCTTTTGGCAGTTACATTCTTCTTTATAATAGGATCGGGGAATTTCGATGGATCAAGTATCGCCAGCATCTGGGTTTTGTAGTTCTCCAACTCATCGTGTAATTTCTGACCACCACCTTCTTCAACAAGTAACCGGGAAGAGGCTTCGAGATTATCCTCTTTAAAAGTTTCCGGATTCTTCTCATCATCAGGTTTAGATTCCTTCTTGAGAGTTTGCTTCAGATTGTTGATGTAAGCGTCCATCTTGGTAGACAGTGCTTTTGCCTGCAAGGCATATGGCTGCCAGATCTTTGCTTTTTCTGCCGTGGTGCCGTCTTTGAGCAATGCTTCAAATGAACTGTAAACAGAACTATTTTTCGTATCGATAACCCCGTTTGCATTGGTAATACTATTATTAACGGTCTTGAAAGCATTCAATATTTCAGATGATACATTCAGTGCCAGCAATGCTGTAAGCACCAAATACATCATGTTGATCATCTTCTGCCGGGGCTCTTTAGGTAAAGCCCTTGGATTTGAAATTTATTTTTTTTGTGGATAATCTTTATTCGAGCCTTCATTTACTTAAGCCCTGCCCTGCATGGCAGTAAGCATGTTGCCGTAAATACTATTGAGATTTCCAAGATTTTTCGCCAGCAAAGAAATTTGTTCCTGTGTTTTTTTGGCATCTGTAACGCTGCCCTGCATTGTTTCCGAAGCCTGCACGAGATTGCTGTAAAAGCTGTTCATCGCTTTCAGGTGATTATTTGTATCCTGCAGTTCCAGTTCATAAATGGTGTTTAGCGAAGAAAGATTTTTTGTAAGTACCTGAACCTGGCTATGAAACTGACGGGTGCTTTCAGAGGCTTCATTAAAGGAAGCCATCACTGATGCCGATTTTGTGTATGCTTCTTTCATAGAGTCCAAAGCGCTTGCAGCACTTTTGGTTTTGGCCGTGTAGTCGTTTGTTGCCGCCACTGCTTCACTTACATCTTTTATCTGCCCTACTGACTGTCCGAATTTCTGAAATCCATCGCTGAGCTTTTTGAGGTTAGCAGGGGTGATATCTGCATCATTCATCATTTTGTCAAGAGATGCAAGAGCAGGGTTGGAAGAAGGACCATTCGATAATGCCATCTTGGGAAGTGCCTCGGCAATCGCTGCCATTTCACCACCTGGAGGTGGAAGGAATGCATATATTAGGAATATTGCGGCCTCGGTTAATAGCCCAATCGTAAGCATGGTATCTGCAAAAGATTTGTGTAAGATTTTTGCCCATGCACCAAAGATTACCACTGCGGCACCCACGCAAACTACTATGTTCACCAGTTTATCAGTACCTTTTGAAACGCCTGCCATAACTTGATTTTTATTGAATTTTGAGATTTGTGTTATCAGATAGAGAAGTCATGTTGATCTAAATGATCAATTATGTTATTAACGAATAAGAGTTGATTAAAATTTTGCCAGAGGCTGGGAATATATTTTTATTTGCGACCGGTTTGAGCCGGTGGAAGATCGATTACGCAACGGAAACCTATATATGATTTTGTGGTATCCTGGTATTCGTAAGCACGGGTGCCACATTCAAGATAAAAACCCACATCTTTCCAACTTCCTCCACGAACAACTTTTCTTTTCATACTTGGAGGATCTGAGTCCTTTGCATTGTACCTAATATCCGGGTTCATGTCATGCTGAAAGTTATACCCGCCTTCATAATAAAGGGAGGAAGTCCATTCGGCAACATTTCCCGCCATATTATAAAGACCGAAATCGTTTGGCCAGTATGCATCAGCGCGGACTGTGTAGAAGCCACCGTCTTCAGGGTAATTACCACGTCCCGGTTTGAAGTTGGCCAGCAGACATCCTTTCTTGTTTCTGAGGTAATAGTTACCCCACGGAAACATCGACTGTGAACGGCCGCCACGGGCGGCATATTCCCATTCAGCTTCAGTTGGAAGCCTGAAATCTGATTCAGTAGCTCTTTTCTTTGATTCGAGATAAGAATTCAAGTAATGAGTTCTCCATTCGCAGAAAACAGTTGCCTGATTCCAGTTTACGCCAACAACAGGATAATTATTAAATGCGGGATGAGAAAAGTATCTTTTTGTCTGCGGTTCGTTGTAAGAATATGCGAAATCACGAATCCATGCAAGTGTGTCAGGATAGATGCGAACATCTTTCTTTTCTATAAACTGGGAACGCGGCTTACCGGCATTTTCCCTTAAAGCGGCTTCTTTGGTGCGAAAAACTTCGGAATGATAGATCAGTTTCGAAGCATCAATCTCTTTTCTACCGAAGATCCTGTTCTCCGGAGAGAAGATCAACTGATCTATTTTTTCAATAGTAGCTCTATCTGCCCATTTTATGGTTGCAGCTTTCTTCCAGTCAACAAAGTCAGTGCCATCTACATTTTTTACAAAACCCATCAGCTTGGCTGCGATAGAATCGCGAACCCAATATACAAACTGGCGGTATTCAGAATTGGTGATTTCGGTGGCATCCATCCAATAACCGGAAATCGACACCTGTTTGTTTCTTGCTGTATATGCATAATTTATATCCTCATCACTTGGACCCATGTGAAAAGTTCCAGGTGGAACATACACCATTCCCGGAGGTTTTGGCATCACATATTTTTTCGAAAGGGCAACTCCATAAAGCTGCCCGTCATTTGGGATGCCTTTAGAAGAAGATCCGGCCTTTCCACAACCGGAAATAATGATGGCTGAAGTCACAACTAACAGCGCAGACAGGTTTTTAAGTTTCATATTACTAAATGATATAGGGCAGAAATTAAGAGTGAACCACATAGTCAGCACAAGTTTTAAAGAATCTTTTGACGTCAAGGCCAATGCCGTAACGATTTAACGGTGTTTGATCGGGTTTATTGTAAATAGACAGTTAAGAAAATGGCGGGTCGTTCTCTATCATACGTACCAGAGAGTCGACGTCGTTTACAGGGGCATGACATGAGTAATTTTTACATAGGTATATGACTGCTTTATCGGCAAAGCTCTTCTGTTTCAGTAACGGAAATTGATCATCTTCTATCGAAGATAGCTGCAACACTTTATTTGGCATGAAGATAGGCAATAATTTAGCATGAATTTCACGTGTATCCCGCCCTGTCACTACGATTTCGCTTACTCCCATGGTCAATTTGTGTATTAGAGCCGCCCAGTTACCAAACGATGTTGGGAATTTTAGTGTTGTTTCCCCAATTCTATTTAACATTTTTACAACGGTTTCTTTCCATTCCGCCCTGTCGAATATCACACTCAAATAAAGCAAGTTCCAAGCCATAACTGAGTTTCCTGATGGTATGGCGCCGTCATAAACCTCTTTTTTTCGAATGACGACATCTTTTTGCATTTCATGGGTGAAAAAGAAAAATATCTTCTCATCATCCATGAAGTTCCTGATGACGAACTCCGCCAACTCTTTCGCCCGAAGCAAATATTGCCGATCACCGGTAAGCTCCTGCAGAATAATCATCGACTGAATCAGGAAAGCATAATCATCAAGAAAAGCCGGCACCCTCGCCTGGCCACTTTTATAGGTGTGAAAATAACCGCCAGACAGGGAGTCGCCAAACTTTGCGCGCAGAAATTCTTCTGCCCTAATGGCCATATCGAGCATCAGTTTGCTCCCCGTAGCAGCACTGCCCTTACATAGGGCTGTGATCATAAGGGCATTCCATCCCAGAATGATCTTATCATCAAGTTGCGGTTTTACACGATTATTACGATTTTCAAGCAGTTTGCGGCAAGATTCGTTTACCAATTGATGAAAATGCTTGCTGTCCAGTCCGTTCTCTTGTACAAAAACCTCCGCATACCGCGTTCTGTGAAGGATATTTTTTCCTTCCCAATTGCCATCCCGGCTTACATTATAATATTTTGAAAAGATCAACGCGTCTTCCCCAAGAAGCCTATCAATTTCTGACTGATCCCAGACGTAATACTTTCCTTCGACGCCTTCACTGTCGGCGTCGAGTGCGGCGAAGAAGCCTCCTTTAGGAGAGGCCAGGTCGCGTTGAAGAAATTCAACGGTATGTTCTATTAGCTGTCGATATTCCTCCCTGCCTGTAATCTGGTACGCGTCGGCATATACCATCATCAACAGTGCATTATCGTACAACATCTTTTCGAAATGAGGAACCAGCCAACCCGGATCCGTGGAATACCTGGCAAAACCGCCACCCAGCTGGTCATATATTCCTCCCAGGTACATTTCATCAAGGCTCAGCAAGGCCTGCTTTATAGATTCTTCATTACCCGTAGAATGGTAATAAAGAAGCAGGTAGTGGATGGTAAAGGTTTGCGGGAATTTAGGCGCTCTGCCAAATCCACCCTGATTACGGTCAGCGGCCTGCATGATCTGTTCGAAAATTCTGTCATTGTTTTCCAAAGGGAACTGAAATTTCGTATCCGGTTCAGGTGATTGACCAATCGAGTTGGATTTAAGCAGATGAGCCGTCAGATTTTCAGCCTGGGACAAGATCTCGCCCGGATTTTCCCTGTAGGATTTTGAAACGCCGGCTAAAACGTCCATCCAGGATGGTCGGTTATATGCCTGAACGGGTGGGAAATATGTGCCACCATAAAATGGTTTACAGTCTGTGGTAAGAAAAACATTTAACGGCCACCCTCCGCTTCCTGAAATGGCCTGAACCGCTTCCATATAGATATGATCGAGGTCGGGCCGCTCTTCCCTGTCTATTTTGATGTTGATAAAGTGCTCATTCATGAATGCGGCGGTCTCGTCATTTTCAAAACTTTCACGCTCCATTACATGACACCAGTGACAGGCAGAATAACCGATACTTACCAGAATGGGTTTATTCTCCACTTTAGCTTTCGACAAAGCGGCTTCGCCCCAGGGAAACCATTCTACCGGGTTATGGGCATGCTGAAGCAGGTATGGGCTGCTTTCATTAATCAGGTGATTTGATCTGGCTGACATATAAGGAAAGATAGATGAATTCCTCGGTGGAAGAAGCTCCGAAAAACAGCGTGGATGAGAAAGAGTAACTACTTGTGTGTATTGAGAGCAGCAAGGTATTGCTCAAGAGCCGCCGCCATGGAAGGCGCTTTGGGAAGAGGCGCTTTGATATCGAGCGTAAGGCCGGCATCCTCAATTGCCTTGGAGGTATTATTGCCGAATGCACCAAGCCTGGTACCATTCTGTACAAAACCGGGACAATTGTCGATCAGGCTTCTAACCCCGCTTGGTGTGAAAAAACATATGACGTCAAACTCTTTCGTTTGCATTACTTCCTTTACGTCATTACTGATTGTGCGGTACATAAAGGGAGTAGCAAACTCACAGCGGTTGGTTTTAAGCCATCCAACGATCTCATTATCCTGCTGATTTTCAGAACAAGGATAAAGAAACGTTTCGTTTTCCTTGTGTTTGTTGATGACGTCAAACATGCTTTTATTTGTGCCGTCAGCACCATAAAACACTTTGCGCTTGCGATAAAGAATAAATTTTTGAAGGTAAAGAGCCACCGCCTCAGTAATGCAGAAATACTTGGTATCCTGTGAAACGTTTACTTTCAGATCCTCACAGGTTCTGAAAAAATGATCGATGGCATTGCGGCTAGTAAAAACTACTGCGGTATAATGAACGATATCAACTTTTTGCTTTCTGAATTCTTTGGCGGGGATGCCTTCCAACCGGATAAAAGGACAAAACTCTAACTCAACCTCAAATCGTTTGGCTAAATCAAAATAAGGAGATTTTAGCGTTTCCGGTCTCGACTGAGTAATAAGTATCGTTTTCACAATTTTGCCAGTTGGTGCTGGATTTGACCCGATTTTTACCATAAGCATACGGCTATCTTGATGCAAACTTAAGTACTTTTTCCTATATATGTCAATAACACCTTGTAAATCAGTAACAGCGGACTGAGTTCGAAAGCCAGCAAGTATATAACAAAATGGATCTGACTCACTTTAATTTCCCGTCTTACGGGCTCATAAGATGCGATATACCGGTAAAGGAAAAATACAGCAATCACCAACAGTGATAAAATAATTACAATACTTACAAATGGTTCACCTGAGAAAGCTATGATGATCAAAACCGGAATGAGGATTATTCCCAGCAGTTTATTAACCATAAAGACAATGAAAATATATGTATCGGTTGCTTCGCCAATATTAAAGATCCATCCCATCAGCTTCAACAGCAGAAATTTTGCAAGATATAAGGCAGCAAGCCCAACGATACACAAAATCATAAACTGCCAGGGTTCAAACGGTGTGTCTACCTGGTAGTATGTAAGTAAAAAACTTATATAAATACCACCGGCGATAGCGAAGAAAAGATTTAAAAGCAGCGATGGCAGCGGGCTTTGTATCAATTGTTCCCTCATCTGTTTTTGCTTGAGGGAAATGCGGAAGAGCACATTGAACAAATTGTCCATGTACTTCCAAAAGATCAGCCTGATGAGCGCGAACATCAAAACAAAACCGGTCATCAGGTAAAAAAGTCCATCCTTGTTACCAATTGTCTCATTTCTCGCCATTTCGTACCTCGGCTTTCCCTGAAAATTCATCATGGGATTTGTGCGGATCATCTGCAGGTAAGTCAGGCGAATTACAGGTGCCATTTTCTTTACTGGCAAAGTCTTTAAGGTGTCTTGATGCCTATCAATTACATTGTTCTTTAATGCGGTTCGGATGCTGGTTAAGGAAGTGTCTTTTTTTTGCGTTGCCGCTGGCCTCACCGGAGAGGGCCGGGTACTATCCTGCGAAAAACAAATTTGGCTGAAAGCAGAAATAAGAAAAAGTAATAAAATTGATCTCACTGAAATTTGTTGTAGTTGCACGAATTAGCCCGGTCATTCAATTTCCAAAATTACGTTCTATCTCAGGCTTTATGCATGTCTCAGAAATAATTTACGTATCCAATATGAATCTTTGACTGCCTGATGTCAAACCTGAGATCGTCACGTTTGCCTGCGGCATAACTGATGTTGAAAATTCCAGCCCTGGTTTCAAGCGCAAGGCCGAGACCCGCACCTGTAAAGCGATTTTTTGATTGCCGTGAAAATGAATTATCAGCAGTGAGGGCACCATCGATAAATGTAAACAGGTAAGAGTTCCTTGCGATCAGGTATCTAAATTCTGCAGTAGTAACAAAATACCCTGACGCATATATACTTTCCTCATCGAAACCTCTTAACAAACGGTACCCGCCAATCTGAAACAGTTCGTTTCGGAAGAGTGAAGGGCTTTGAATAAGTCCCAGGTTTATGCCGGCCTTGATGGTACTTTGCCTGCCAACCTGGAAATAATGAGCTCCGTTCAATTTTATATACACTCTGTAGGTTTTTTCTTTTACCGTATCGTAAAGAGACGCAAAGGAATAACCTGGCTCGGAGAGCTGCAGAATCACGCTATTGCGGTTTACCTTTCGTGTACCTGCGGTAGCCGTGAGCTGAACCTCAGTCCCTCTGAGGGGATTTAGCAGGTAATTGGTTTTATTGAATTGATAGTTTATACCCAGGCTTACTGCGCTGACATCTACCTGGGGAGGTAGCTTTTTGGTGATTTTTAGTGTGTTCGTATCAACTGTTAGTAAAGTGGTTTTCAATGATTCCAGAAACACACTGCCCCGCTGATTTTTACCCAGGCCGGATTGTATACCAATATTAAAATTGATGTTGAGGAAAGAACTGTCTTTTTTAAAAAGGTCGAAAGCGGCCGTCACCCCAAAAGGTGATCCGAAAAGATAGGGCTGTTCAAATACGAGATTGAGTCGCGGAGATTTTACCTGGATCTGTTGCCAGTTAAGCGCGATAAGTTCACCATTACCAAGTGAATTCCGGAGATTTATATCAGCATCACCTGTAACGAGCAATTTATTGTTGCCGGTTTGCTGGTTGGCTGGAAGCAACCCGATCAGCACATTAACCCTGCTGCTCTTTTTTTGCTGAAGGTAAAGGTTGATGATGGACCCCGTTCCAAGCATGGTCATATTCCAGGGAGTGCTTTCTTCAAGAAACGGGAGCTCTGAAATTTTCCTGGCGATGTTGTCTAATTTATTCTTCTCGTAATGGCTGCCGTTGCGGATATCCAAAAAGCGTTGCAAAAATCCATTCGCGATTTTTGCATTTCCGTAAATCCTTATACTGTCAATTTTATATAAAGGTCCTTTTTCCAGTACCAGCTTTCCTGAAAGTTTGTCTTCATAGAACTCGAGACTATCAAGTCTTAGTTTCGCGAAT
>JBDTEB010000337.1:0-8880 GCA_039922795.1 Chitinophagaceae bacterium | reverse complement strand
CGACAAATGGTTTCTCCGTCCTTTTCATGATAATTTCTGCATTCTCCACTTCCTTTTCCATCAGCATCCCGAACATTTTCTTTTCGGCGGGAAAAAATCTGGCAACGATTGTTGTCGAAGCGTGAGCCCGGTGGGCAGTTCCGAATGCATCATTAACGAACACATCTCCAAGTTTACCAAGCTTTTCTGCAAAGCCTGCATCACCCTTTTCTTCTTCTTTGTAGAAGCGAAGATTTTCAAGCAGCAATACCTCGCCCGGTTTAAGCGCTGCTGAAGCCTGGCTTGCCTTATCTCCTAGGCAGTCGTCAACAAATAGAACAGGCTGTTTCAACAGTTCAGACAGGTGCGTGACAAGATGTTTAAGAGAAAACTTTTCTTCCGGCCCTCCTTTCGGACGCCCCATATGCGACATGAGAATGACGCTGCCGCCATCCTTAAGTATTTTTTCGATGGTGGGAACAGCCGCACGCATGCGATTGTCATCAGTAATCTCGTTCTGATCATTCATCGGCACGTTAAAATCTACACGGACCAGCGCTTTCTGGCCACTGAAATTATACTCATCAAATTTTGACATGGCAGGTGGGATAAAAAATTAAATCTGCCCGGGATGGCTCCGGGCAGATTGCAAAAAGAGGCAGTTCTAAAAATTATTTGTTGATAAGTCCGGCAAAATAATTCACTGTGCGAACAAGCTGAGACACATAGCTCATTTCATTGTCATACCAGGCAACGGTTTTTATCATTTGTTTGTCGCCAAAAGACAACACCTTGGTCTGTGTGGCATCAAAGATAGAACCGTAGGAAGTTCCGATAATGTCAGTGGAGACTATTTCGTCCTCTGTGTAACCAAAGCTTTCATTTCCTGCAGACTTCATTGCCGCATTGATCTCCTCGATGGTTGTTGTTTTATTGAGAATGGAAACCAGCTCGGTCAGAGAACCCGTGATGGTTGGAACCCTTTGCGCGCTCCCATCGAGTTTGCCTTTAAGTTCAGGCAATACCAGGCCGATAGCCTTGGCAGCACCGGTACTGTTGGGAACGATATTGGCTGCAGCAGCTCTTGCACGCCTGAGATCTCCCTTTGGATGTGGTGCATCAAGGGTATTCTGGTCATTGGTATATGCGTGAATGGTGGTCATAATACCTGCCTGGATGCCAAAAACCTCATTCAACACTTTCGCCATTGGGGCAAGGCAGTTGGTAGTGCATGATGCACAGGAAATGATGGTTTCAGAACCATCAAGGATCTCGTGATTTACATTAAAGACGATGGTTTTGAGATCGCCTGTTGCGGGGGCTGAGATTACCACTTTCTTGGCTCCCGCCGTGATGTGTGCTTCTGCCTTTGTTTTATCTGTAAAAAAACCTGTGCTTTCAATTACAACGTCAACACCATGTTTACCCCATGGAATCTGTGATGGATCTTTCTGTGCATAGATCTTGACTTCTTCACCTGCCACAATGATGGCATCTTCCGTTGACTCAACGTCAACACCAAAGCGGCCCTGCGCACTGTCATACTTTAAAAGGTGAGCCAGAACTTTAGGACTGGTCAGGTCATTGATCGCCACCACGTCTATGCCTTCCATATTATATATCTGGCGATACACCAGCCTGCCTATCCTTCCGAATCCGTTGATTGCAACCTTAACAATACTCATAATAGTATATTGTGATTTGAAAAATTAGACGCGAAGTTACATTTTCGAAGGAAGTATTTTGATAAAAACTTTATCGGTCCCACGTTAATTTATTACGCTGGAACTGGTGTTTCCAAACGGTTTCGAGAAAAAGCAGTCGTCATGCATAAACAGGTTTTAAAACAATAGTGTCAAATAATTTTGGCAGCAATTCGTTGTGCTTATATCTTTGCCATCCTTTCGAAGAAGACAGGACGCCGCGTTGGTCAATCGGCTAAGACGCATCCCTTTCACGGATGAATGACGGGTTCGACTCCCGTACGCGGTACATCTCCTTCCCAGGCTGCAAAATTGCAGCCTATTTTTTTGCCCCGCACCGATCCATCCTCATTCTGATTATATTTAGTGCATGGCGATTACTGTTAAAAATTTCTACAAGAGCTTATATATCCAGGTGCTCCTTGCGATTTTGATGGGTGTGATTATCGGACATTTTTATCCTGAAACAGGCACCAGGCTCAAACCGCTCGGTGACGGGTTTATCAAACTGGTAAAAATGCTCATCGGACCCGTGATCTTCTGTACGATCACTTCCGGAATGGCGGGCATGCAGGATTTGAAAAAAGTCGGGTCCGTTGGCGTCAAATCATTGATCTATTTTGAAGTGCTCACCACCATAGCACTTGCTATCGGGCTGCTGGCCATAAACCTGCTGAAACCCGGAGCAGGCATGAATATCGACGTAACAAAGCTCGATGTGACGGGTCTTAATGCGATCACCGCGGGAAAGAAACCACTAACCGCCGTCGACTTCTTTCTGAATATCATTCCCAACAATGTGGTGGATGCATTTGCGCAGGGGGATCTATTGCAAATCCTGCTTTTTTCCGTTCTGTTTGGAATGGCATCCGCTAAACTCGGCACCCGCGTTCAAGGCGTTACCACTTTTATCAAAGGCTTTTCGGACATTCTTTTCGGCATTATTCACGTGATCATGAAATTTGCTCCCATTGGTGCTTTTGGGGCAATGGCGTTTACCATCGGAAAGTACGGTGTAGGCAGTCTGCAATCGCTCGCGAAATTGATGGGCACGTTTTATATGACCTGCATATTTTTTGTAATCGTGATTCTGGGGCTGGTGATGTACCTGATGAAATTTAATATTTTTAAATTGCTGTACTACATCAAGGAAGAATTGCTGATCGTGCTGGGAACTTCATCCAGCGAATCGGCTCTGCCGGGATTGATTGAAAAAATGGAGAAAGCCGGTTGCTCAAAATCTGTGGTGGGACTGGTTATTCCAACCGGGTATTCATTTAATCTGGATGGTACTTCTATTTATCTCACGATGGCCACGATCTTTATCGCACAGGCTACCAATACACCGATAACCCTGCAACAGGAGGTGACCCTGCTGCTGATCCTGATGCTCACTTCTAAAGGAGCGGCGGGTGTTACCGGAAGCGGGTTTATCACACTCGCAGCAACCTTGCCTGTGGTAGGAAATATTCCTGTTGCGGGGCTGGCGCTGATACTGGGGATAGATCGGTTTATGAGCGAAGCGAGGGCGGTCACCAATATTATCGGGAACGCCGTGGCGACGGTGGTGGTTTCCAAATGGGAAAAGGAGATCGATATGGTAAGAGCCAAAGAGCTGTTTTGATTTCGTTTACAGTTCCCACACCGAATGCCGTTCCGGAATTTCAACGTCTTTAAAACCCTTGTCCATAAGTCGCTCGCGAAATTTCTCCTGTGTATCGATCTCTCCATGAACAAGAAAGACCTTTCTTACTATTGACCTGTCCTGGCCATTTACGAACTCGAGAAGGTCTTTATAATCGCCATGCGCACTCATACTCCTGATGCTGCCTACTTCGGCATGCACTTCATGATCAATACCAAAAATCTTCACCTCCTTTGCTCCGTTCAATAATTTTCCCGCGAGTGAATTTGAATCGGCATAACCCACCATCAGGATGGTGTTTTTTGTGCTTTCAATAGTATGACTTATATGATGTTTTACGCGACCCGAATCAGCCATGCCACTGGCGGAAATGATCACGCAGGGCTCATTGCGGAAATTAAGCAGTTTGGATTCATTCACTGTCTTTACGTAATGCAGTCCCGTAAATTGAAAAGGATCTTTATCATGCTTCAGCACTTCCTGAATCACTGCGTTGAAATTTTCCGGAAAGCGTTTGACCATTTCCGTTACTTCAATGCTCATTGGACTGTCAACAAAATAATCAACAGGCGGAAGTTTCCCATCCAGCTCCAGATGGTTCAGCGCGTACAACAGTTCCTGCGTTCTGCCAACACTGAAAGCTGGAATAACAAGCTTGCCTTTCTTGTGGATGCAGGTATCCAATATCCATTTCAGGAGCATATCCGGCGTAGTAAGTTCAAGGTCATGCAACTTGTTGCCGTAGGTAGATTCCAGCAGGATATAATCAGCCTGTGGAAAGACTTGTGGCGATTTGAGGAGCATATCGTTATACCTGCCAACGTCGCCGCTGAAGCTCAGGTGGGTGGTTCTGGAACCTTCTTTTATTTGCAGGTGAACTGCAGCACTGCCGATAATGTGTCCCGCATCGGTGAACATTAATTGCACATCTTCATCTATTGTAAACCAGGCTCCGTAATCGATGGACTGAAACAATGGCAGCGTGCGCTGTACATCTTCCTTCTCATACAGCGGTCGCACAGGTTGATTTCCCTGCGCTATTCTCCGCTTGTTTTCAAACTTTGCATCATCTTCCTGGATAAATGCAGAATCTTCAAGCAGTATTGCGGTTAGGGCTTTTGTTGCCGGTGTGCAGAAGATGGGACCACGAAATCCATCCTTCACCAGTTTGGGAATCAATCCGCAATGATCGATATGCGCATGCGAAAGAACAAGCACAGAAACCTCGGCGGGATCGAATCCCCACTCTTTGTTCAGACCATCTGTCTCTCGTCCCATCCCCTGGAACATCCCACAGTCCAGAAGATATTTTTTCCCATTCTCATGGGAGATCAGATGTTTGGACCCCGTTACAGTTCTTGCCGCACCATGGAAAGCTATATTCATACATTCGGATTAATTATATTCTGTAGGTCTTATCTTCTTTTGAAGGACCAGGTCACCCGGAATTCGGCCACCATAATACCTTCCTGATTTCTACCCGTTGTTAGCGCCTGAACTGTGCGCGCTTCGCCCGTTTTGATTGTTTCGTCAATAGCAGTTGCAAATAACAATCCATCTTCACAAGTGAAATACGTTCTTCCCAGAGCCTTTTTCAAAAATTTCCCTTCAATGGAAACAACCAGAAGAGATACAGGCGATGGTAATTTATACAAATAAGCCATCCCCAGTGCACCCGTGCTCATCTCACCAGCCATACTTAAAGTGGCAAAATAGGTTGATCTGAAAGGATTTTTATTAAACCATTTATAAGGCACCGAGATCATGCAACGTTTTGCATTCAGATCCTCCACTCTCAACCCCGAAAATAATGCCACAGGAAGTTTTGTAAACAAAAACATCCTGAATTTTACAGGATGTTTCATAATATCAATGAATTTCTGAAGGTTGCTTGCCATCTTATTTTGTGTTGTACGCAGCGGGCTCATAAGCGGAACGATTCCAGTTTTTCAGAAACTCAATCACTTTGTTGCGATTGTAACTTCTGCCCTGCTCAAGGTATGCAGAATTCTGGGTGTGAATCCTGTTTCCGTTTTCATCAAGAATGATAAAGACCGGAAATCCAAACCTTTGGGGATAGCCAAGTTTCGCAAATGAAGGTAGATTCTTGTTTTCGGGACTGTAATTCAAATGATATACCAGATAGTCAGCCTTAAATAGCGAGTCGATTTGTGAATCTGCTTTGGTGAAGCGATTGAATTCAAGGCACCAGACGCACCAGTTGCCACCTGCCATAATAAACACATTCTTTTTTTCTCTGACAGCCTGCTTCAGCAGATCGGCTATGTTCTTCTTTGCATCAGCATCAGGTGCGTAAAGTTTTATTGCGGGAGCCTGCGCCATAGTCGTGAGACAGCAGGTGCATAAAGCCAACAAACAAATCAGTGTTTTCATTTTATGGATTTATCTAAAGTACTTCGATCTGGTTTCTCAGGAGATCTTCGAAAACATCCCTGCTGCGTATCAGCATGGCTTTGCCGTCTTTTATCAATACTTCTGCAGGTTTCAGCCTTGAATTAAAATTACTCGACATTTCAAAACCGTAGGCTCCCGCATTATAAAATACAAGAAAATCGCCTTCCTTGATTTCGCTTAGCTGACGGTCCCAGGCAAAAGTGTCTGTTTCGCAGATATTGCCAACAACGGTATAGATTCTCTCGCTGGCTTCCGGGTTCGAAAGGTTTTCTATGCGGTGATACGCCTCATAAAACATCGGCCTGATCAAATGATTGAACCCACTGTTCACTCCAACGAAAACGGTCGCCGTCGTTTGTTTGATCACGTTAGCCTTCACCAGGAAATATCCGGCTTCACTCACCAGAAATTTTCCCGGCTCAAACCATACTTCTATTTCTTTTTTAAACTCTTCTTCAAAATTACGAAAGGCACCTGCCACTTTTTTTCCTAGCAGTTCGATATCGGTTTGCGTATCACCTTCTTTGTAAGGCACTTTAAAACCACTTCCCAGGTCAATATATTTCAGGTCTGGAAAATGCCGCGCCAGATCAAACATTACCTCAAGACCCTGCAGGAAAACATTCACATCTTTGATGTCGCTGCCTGTATGCATATGGATACCATGCACAAGAAGATTGGTGGATTTGATGATCCTTTCGATATGTCGAAGCTGGTGAATGGAGATTCCAAACTTGCTATCGATATGGCCCGTAGATATTTTGTAATTCCCGCCGCCCATAATGTGCGGGTTCAGGCGAATAAAAATGGGATAGGTGTTTCCGAACCTTGAGCCGAATTTCTCCAGGATGGAGATATTGTCGATGTTCAGGAAAACGCCGGCTTCTTTACCTTCCACGATCTCATTAAAATCAACACAGTTTGGAGTAAAGAGAATACGCTCCGGAGGGAAGCCTGCTTTCAATCCCAGCCTGACTTCATTGATGCTTACGCAGTCAAGTGAAGCGCCAAGGCTCTCGATATATTTTATTATATTGATATTGCTGAGGGCCTTACAGGCATAAAAAAACCGGGCATTGCTTTCTTGAAAAGCCGATTTGAGCTTATCGTACTGTTCTTTAATTTTCTCGGCGTGATAAACATATAGGGGGGTTCCAAACTCCTGGGCGAGACTAATTAACTGCTCACGCGAAAGTGACTGTGACATTTTGCGAATATACAGAAAAGGGGATCAGTCTTGTTTGCCGGGCTGCTAAGATTCGCTGTCTTCCGCGTTTTGTTCGAAATCTTTTTCTGCTGAATTGTCCTTGTCTGGCTCTGAGGCGGCATCCGCATCTTCTGCGATTTTATCTTCAGAAACAGTATCCCGATCCTTTTCGATTGAGTCGTCTTGCATTTCTTCGGCGGTATCTCCGGTAATTTGCTTAGCACCTTCTTCATTTCCCGGATCATCCGTTAATTCATCGTTCTCAATAACCTGTTCAGCCTCGACCACTTCAGTGATCTCATCGATTACCAGACGTGGCTCTTCAATCAGTTCACCGTTCGCTCTAACCACCAGCGGATCATTGTCTTGTTCTGATACCGCTGATATTTTCTCATCTATCGGGTCATCACTAAATAGGCCTTCCCCTTTTTGTGGTACAGGAGTGGGCGCGAAGGGCTGGCTGGAAAGAATCTCTTTAATCATCGGGAGTTCTTCCGCAGTATTGATCCCGAAATAATCCATAAATATTCTCGAAGTGGCGTACACTAACGGCTTCCCCGGCATTTCTTCATTTCGGCCAGTGATCACGATCAACTCCTTGTCGAGTAATTTCTGAATACTATAATCGCTATTCACTCCGCGAATAGATTCAACCTCACCTTTGGTAATAGGTTGTTTGTAAGCAATGATGGCCAGGCTTTCCAGGGATGCAGACGATAATCTCTTTAGAAATTTGTCGCCATTGAGCTGGGCGACTGTTTTATGATAATCCTTTTTGGTAAGAAACTGCCAGCCTCCGCCACTTTCCCTGACCTCAAATGGATAGAAATCGCTGTTGTATTTTTCGATCACACCCTGAACGGCAGATTCGATCTGATCGAGTGTGATCTTGTCGTCGAGAAATCCCAGGGCATTGTTTATAAGTTCTGTCAGCTCAAGGGAAGTAAGCGGCTTTTCGCTGGCGAAAACAAGTGCTTCAACATGAGGCAAAATGACTGATATTTCCATAGAATCGAACCGTTGAAAAAAACTGCTTATAGATAAGAACTGATGAATATGTATGGTTCGCAGGATCTCTTAACCCTGTAATGCAGCTGCACCGCTTACGATTTCTGTAAGTTCTGTGGTGATTGCAGCCTGGCGCGCCCTGTTGTAAGAAATTTTCAGAGATTTCAACAGCTCATTGGCATTTTCGCTTGCCTTATCCATCGCAGTCATCCTCGCTCCATGCTCGGAAGCATTGGCATCAAGAACGGCTTTAAACAATTGGGTGTTCAATATTTTCGGCATCAGTTCTGCGATGAGGGCCTCCTTGGCAGGTTCGAAAATGAAATCGCTCTTTTTTGTTCCTTTCCCTGCAACGATGCGTGGTATGGGAAGAAATCTTTCTACCGCGAAGATCTGGGAACCCGCATTTTTAAATTCACTATATACGATGTCTACCACATCAAATTCGTTTCGCTCAAATGCCTTGATAGCGGCAGATGCACAGGCATGAACCGATTCGAAATTCAGGTTCATGAAAATATCCTTATAAGTTGGATTGGCGTTGTAGTTTCCTTTAAGAAGCTGTTCGTAACCCTTCTTTCCGATGTTCCAGATGGTAACATTGTTCTTTGAAAGCTGCGCAGAATATTTCTGCTGAATAGTAGATTTGGCCAGCTTGATCAGGTTCGAATTGTATGCACCCGCCAGACCGCGATCGCTGGTGATCACGATAAAAAGAACTTTCTCTATGGGCCTTTCAACAGCTAGTTTCCCCCCCACTTCTCCTTCAGTATTGCTAACAATATTGCTCAGCATTTCCTGGAGTTTCTGCGCATAAGGACGCATCTGTGTGATAGCATCCTGCGCCCTCCTCAGTTTGGCCGCGCTAACCATTTTCATGGCCTTGGTAATCTGCTGCGTACTTTGAACGGATTTGATCCTGT
>JBDTEB010000336.1:0-4616 GCA_039922795.1 Chitinophagaceae bacterium | reverse complement strand
ATGTTTATGCAATGGCAAGCTAATCGGCATCCATACCCCTGAATTAAAACAGTTTGAAAATGTGTAGGATCATCAGCTTATCCCTTGTTCTTGTTTTTGTAACCCTCAAGCTGACCGCTCAGTCGGGCGGCTTTGATACGCTATGGAAAAATGTAGATATCCTTATCGGCACGCAGGAACGAACAAAATCTGCGCTGGAACTGGTAGAGCAGATATATATCAAAGCCAAAAAAGAAAAAAATCAGGCGCAGGTTATCAAGGCACTGGTAAGAAAGATAGGTCTCCAAACGGCAATTACCGAAGGTCAGGATCAGCCCATCACATTGATTCAACAGGAAGTTGCCTTATCAACTGGCACGGCGAAATCCATTCTCTGTAGTTTGCTTGCCGAGGCATACTTTAACTATTATAGCAACAACCGATATAAACTGGTTTCGAGAACACCGACTAAACTCGGAAAAGGAAAAGACTTTACAACCTGGAGTTTTGATGATTTCCACCAGGAAATAGCCAGGTATTACGAGCTCTCCCTACAACCTTTGGGCCTGCTTCAAAAAACCGCCCTGGCTGCTTTTGACCCAATTATTACCAAAGGGAATGCCCGCTATCTCCGACCTACACTGTATGACCTGCTTGCCCATCGCGCGCTGGAATATTTCAGAAATGAAGAGCGCGATCTTACGCGGCCTTCTTACGCATTCAGTTTTGACAGACCCGAATATTTTGGCACCGCGGAATCTTTTATCGGGATGTCAATTCAAAGCAAGGATTCTGCCTCGGTTCACCATAAAGCGCTGCTCATACTTCAGCAACTGCTGGCATTTCATAAGAATGACGCTAAACCGGATGCTTTTATCGATGCCGACCTGGTAAGACTTCAGCTAATCAACCAGTTTGGTGTGATGGATAATAAAGATTCGTTGTACATGAACGCACTGGAAACTATCGTAAACCGCTACCCGAGGGAGGCTGCGGCAGCGAAAGCCATGTATTACCTGGCGGCAAAACATGCAGAAAGGGCGGCACAATATGACCCCATCGGCGACACAACCAACAGGTATGAATACCTGAAGGCGGAAGCAATCTGCCTTCAGGCGATCGCTCTCCCGGGAAGTAGCGAGGGAAAGAGCATGTGTAACCAACTTATGGAGACCATCCGGACTAAATCTATCACTTCGAGAACAGAAAAAGTAAATCTTCCAGGTTCTCCATTTCGTTCCCTGGTTTCCTACAAAAATCTGACTTCAATATTTATTCGACTGGTTAAGCTTAATGATGAACAGACGCTCATCTTTCCCTTTAACTATAATGAACAACGCTGGAAAGAGGTAACCTCAGTAACTCCTTTGCGTAATTGGCAACAGTCATTGCCTTCTACCGGCGACCACCAGGTTCACAGAACAGAAATAAAAATCGATGCGCTTCCTGTTGGCTCCTACCTGGTTTTAGCAAGTGACAGCAAAGGTTTTGAGCCGCTTACCAGTTTTCTTTCCGCCGAAGTAATCCATGTCTCACGCATCAGTTTTGTACAGAGTGGTTTAAATTACTTTGTACTTGATCGGGAGACGGGAAAACCACTTGAAAAAGTTAGCGTTCAATTCTGGAACGGGCAATATGATTATGTAAAACGCAAAAATAATTTCACCCGGACCGATAAGGCAGAGACGGATAAAAATGGCCGGTTCAGCTATGTTCCCACGTCAAATACCACCGAAAATCCAAGGATGGAATTTACGTATCAGTCAGACCATTTGTTAACGACAGACCAGGCAAATATTTATTTTTATCCCCAAAGCCAGCGCGTTGACGACGCTGGAGCTTTTGAAAAAGCCAATGCCAATGCCTATATTTTTACAGATCGCGCCATCTATCGGCCGGGACAAACAGTCTTCTTCAAATCTCTGTTACTCACAAAAGAATTTAAAACAGGACGCCCGAAATTAAAAACAGCAGAAAAATCGACATTCGGCATCGTTGATGCAAATGGCCAAAAAATAGATTCGGTAGAACTTGTCACCAATGAGTTTGGATCATGCACCGGACAATTCAAGATTCCATCTTCGCTTTTGAGCGGAAGTTTCAGGATCACCAATTCAACTTTTGGAGGTGAAGCCTGGGTAATGGTGGAAGAGTACAAACGCCCAAGGTTTGAAGTTGACTTAAAGAACCCGGAAGGATTATTCAAACTGGGAGATACCATTCGCATCAATGGTCACGCAACAGCCTTCGCGGGCAATACCCTGGGCGGGGTAAAGGTAGCGTACCGGGTAGTACGCCAGGCAAGATTCATTTATACCAGGAGTAGCCTCAGAAGAGGTTTCCCGTCAACGCCTTCTGTGGAGATTACTAACGGTGTAACGCAAACGAATGAAAATGGCGCATTCAAAATCAGCTTTAATGCGTTTCCGGATCAAAGCATACTCCCATCACTGGAACCGGTCTTCGATTATAAAATCATTGCAGACATTACAGACCTCAATGGTGAAACACAAAGTAAGGAACTGATCGTATCTGTTTCCTATAAAGCGCTTCAACTGCACATCGAAAACTTCAATGGCCGCAACTTTTTAAAAACAGATCTTAATGAAATCAGCATCAGTTCAAAAAATATGGGAGGGAAATTTGAACGTTCAAAACTGGCGGTTTCCTTTTATCCCTTGAAAGCACCACAGCGCTTGATCCGGTCGCGCTACTGGGAAACGCCCGACCAGTTTGCGATGACGCGCGAACAATTTCTGAAAGATTTTCCGCTGGACGAATACGAAAATGAGTCAGATTATAAAACCTGGGAAACCATTGATCAGCCCATTCTTTTTACAGGCAGCACCAAAGAAAACGGAGCGTTCATTCTTGATCAAAAAAAGATCAAAGCGGGTTGGTATCGTGTAGAAGCGGTTACCCGTGACCGGTATGGACTGGAAGTAAAAGATAGTCAGTATCTGAGGGTTATTGATCCTGCTGAAAAAGAACAGGGTTCGTACGATTACTTTTTGAAAGCTGAAGGAAAAAGCACACTCGAACCAGGAGCATCATTCACCACCACCATCGGTAGCCCGGCCACCGATATCTATCTTCTGCGTGAGATCGACACGATGAAAAATATTGGTTACCAGGGCAGGAAAGAAGCAAACACTTCCATAGATATTATCAGGCTCAATAAGGAGTTAAAATCGTTTACTATTCCTGTAACGGAAAAAGATCGTGGTGGATTTGGGATAAATTATTTTTTCGTGCGCGACAACCGCCTGTTTAGTTCCAATTCAAGTGTACAGGTTCCGTGGACCAACAAAGAGCTTGTCATTTCTTACGAGAGTTTTCGTGATAAAACAATGCCCGGTTCGCTGGAACGTTGGAAATTGAAGATTAGCGGGAAGGGTAAAGACAAGCTGGCGGCGGAAATGCTGGCTTCGATGTACGATGTTTCGCTTGATCAGTTTACACCACATCAATGGAACAAACCCGATGTTTGGCCTGTTCATGGATTGAACCACCTCCCCGACGGCCGGACCAATTTTGCCATTTCAGGGTCAGGCGGAAATTATCCCATAAAGCGTTCGCCGGGTAATTTCGTTTTCAATTACGATCAGCTCATTTCCATACCGTCAAATTTTGGCGGAATATACTTAAGGAATAAGTCTTTCCACTCGGAAGCTTCCAGATCATCTTTGGAACAAGTGGCTGTTACGCCGGTTGCAGGTTACTCCTCAGCAAAAAAGGTAAGCATGGCATCAGACAGAGAATCCGAAGCTGGAGGTTCCGTGCCATCGCAACCGCCAGGTGGCGATAACGCTCCGGGAACTCCCCAGCCCACCGCCATCAAAGCGCGCTCCGACTTTCGCGAAACCGCTTTTTTCCTGCCGCAAATGCATACCGACAGTTCAGGTAATATAGCGTTCTCATTCACTATGCCGGAAGCTATCACCCGGTGGAAATTGCAGGTGCTGGCCCATACAGAAGACGCGTCATTTGGATACAGCAGCCGGGAAGTGATTACGCAGAAAGAACTGATGGTGCAACCAAACCCGACCAGGTTTCTTCGCGAGGGTGATCAACTCGAGCTTACCACCAAGATTGTCAACTTATCTTCCGGCGAAATGAAGGGAACCGTGCATCTGGAACTGTTCGATGCCTCAACTATGCAACCCGTCGACGGAGCGTATAAAAATATTCGTGCAAATCAGTCTTTCACCGCAGCTGCCGGACAATCAGCGCTGGCATCATTTCCCATCAAGGTGCCGTTTCAATATGGCAGGGCTTTACTTTATCGGTTTACCGCTAAAACAACATCCGGGAACAATGAACTTGGTGATGGTGAAGAAGCCATCCTGCCCGTGCTTACCAATTCGATCCTGGTAACTGAAACCGTGGCTCTTCCCATGCTGAAGCATAACAGTCAGCAATTCAGTTTTGACAAATTACTGGCTTCCGGGAAAAGTGAAACCTTGAAAAACCAGGCGCTCACGGTGGAGTTCACCACCAACCCTTCCTGGTATGCCCTGATGTCACTCCCCTACCTGGCAGAGAGTAATTTTCATTGTTCCGAGAGACTGTTCAACCAATATTATGCGAATGCGATCGCGATCATGATTGCCAATAGCTCGCCGAAGATAAAAGCG
>JBDTEB010000335.1:0-5935 GCA_039922795.1 Chitinophagaceae bacterium | reverse complement strand
ATAAACCCTCGAGAATCCGCCCTTCCCCAGCAGATCTGTTTTGGGGCTAAACTTATATCGTTCCTTGAATTCCATAGTTAGGTAGTTGGCTCACGTAGTGCTTTTCACACGGCGGCAAGTTCACTTATCGACATCGATGGTTTTTATATAATCTGTCTGAAGTATTTCTTCCAATTCACCGGTTATACTTCTGTAATCTTTTTTAATTTTAAATACCAGTTTGGTCGTGCCTATCTGAACCGTATCATTTTCTTTTAAAAGGCAATTTAGGTTAATCCTTTCTTCATTTCCGTTCAGAAAAACACCGTTCACGCTTGGCTTGTTCCCATCACCATCATATAAACCAAACTGGTATTCACCCCGAATTTTCTTGCATTTAATAAAAGCATGCGTTCTGCTGACGAATGGATCGTCGAGGATAAGAATATAATTCGCCTTTTCATCTTCTTTTTTTCTTCCGAGATAATTGACCCCTTCATAAAGATCAAAGGTTTCTGTTTTTTTGTTTTCCGTATGAACGATCAACCACCCTGCAACTTCGGGTAAATTTGATTTTGGTGGTTCCGGTTCAGGTTTAACGGCAGGCACCGACTCCTTCCTGGAAAAATGCTGTTTTTTAACGGTCATTTCTTCCAATAGTGTCTTTTTTGCCTGGTTGAGCTTTTGCAGGTTCTGTTGCTGAATCTGCTCTACTGCTTTGCTGGGCGCATTGGCATGTAACATCTGGAAGTAGTTGTACCGCTCCATATATTTTTCAAGAAGTGTTTTTTCACCAAGCGGTTCTTTGAGCGCCATAAATTCCAGTGCTTCTGCCTTATTCATAAAAATTGATGAAATTATTTTTAAGCGTGCTTATATAATTTTTTTGTCTGTAATTATTTTTGAACTCTAAGGATTACCTGTTCCCCTTTCTTCAGGAGCGATAGTGGTATTCCCTGTTCACTATTCCTGTCATATAAAATTACGGAATTGCTGTTAAGGCCCAGATCAATATGTACACGGTCGCCATCTATAATCCACCCCCTTCCCTCGATGGTGGTTCCCTTCCGCTGAAATCCCCTTGAGGTATTCAGGGTTTCCTGCAGCATTATGGTTACCATATCTCCATCTTTAAAATTCGTGTTTTTGCTACTGATTTTCGCACCCACCAATGTGGCTGATTTGCGGAATGTTTCATTTTCCACTTTCGTCAGGTCGGCTTCATTTGGTTTTGCGACGTTGCCAATCGTAGCACTATCAGGTGCCGCGTTCCCGTTGTCACTTACTTTTATTTCAATATGCTTAAAACCTGCTGTTTCCCCGCTCGAGCTGTCCAGTACAGGTTTTACAGAAGCATTCTGGTCAAATACATTGTAATTAAAATTTTTGATATAAAGTTCCGGGTATTCGAACAACTCTTTTATTGCTGTGATTTTGTACACATACAACGCTGTTTCCGGATTAAGATTCATGGTAAAATAATTCTTGCCATCTGTTCGCATTTTGCTGTACAACCGTCCGGTGCCGTAATTGTATGAGGCTGCTGTTAAAATCCAGGAGGAAACCTGGTGGGTACGCCTTATCATATTGTAGTTGCGAGCCAATTCTTTCAATGCGGCGATCGTTGACTTGTAAATATCATTGCGGTCATCTCTAGCTGCACTTATATTTAATCCCCATTCGGTGGCGGTGGGTGGCATCAACTGCCAGAAGCCCTGCGCGCCTACCTGGGAGGTGGCATTTCTGAATCCGCTTTCAATAATCGGGATGTATTTCAGGTCATCTGGCATCCCGGCGAGTTTGAGATAATATTCTATTATTGGAAAATACTTCCGGGATTCATTGCGCAACCGGGCCAGGTTTACATACCGGATCTGCTGTCGGATAACGTTCATCAGTTTGTTGGCAACAAAATTATTGTCTATAGGAATTATTTCCCCGCAAAATGTGATTTCATGAGCCCGTACAGGCTGTATCATGGCCTGAATGCAGACGAAGCAAATGCTTAAACAGATTATTCGTTTTAACTTATGCATGGGCTTTGTAATATTCAGTCACGGGGTTTTACACTTTTTTCAATGGTCGGTTTTACCTGGATTGTTTTATTCGATTGGTAAGTTCTGCTATTTTCTTCCCTGGAAACTGTCTGCCTGGAATTAAAGCCATTGCTCGCCTGTATTCTTTGATAGCCAGTTCATATTGCTGCGCAGTGGATGCTTTATCGGCCAGGTCTTTTGCGATCACCAGCAGATCCTGGTATGCCGCATCGTCTTTTTCTTCTTTTGCATTTTTTTCTTCCAGGGTAATTAGTTTTCTAACCTGGCCTTTGACATATTTGTCATCCGGACGGATTACGAGAGCCGAATCATAAGCCGTCCGCGCTTCGCTAAGGTTGTTGTCATTTATTGCCAGGTCTCCTTTTTCTTTTTCAAGGGCATAGATCTGGGGATCCGCGACTAATTTTGCCTGAGTTAGTTTATTCTTCAACGAGGGATAATCGGGTTTAATATCCATCGCTTTCTGATAAAATGTTTTTGCCAGAATGGCCTTTCTTGACTTCGACGCCTCATCTCCCTGCTCTACATAATTTTTCGCCCAGGCCATATCAAGGAGATTTATTGATTTTAACGCTAATGAATCACCCGGTTTCGCTTCTAAAGCTGTGGCAAAAGACTTTTTTGCCTCCCCGTAATTTTTTTGGGATGTATATATTTCGCCGTCTTTGATCGCCTGGTCATATCTTGTATCATGAAGCGCTCGCAGTTGCATCTCAATTTCCTCCAGCCGGGAGTTCAGGTATCCGGTATCCTCGTCAGCTACAATTCTTACCAGCCGCCGGTATCTCGCTTCCACATCTTTCCAGGAAGCCGCACCAGATGCAGTTCTTTTTGCCCGATCAAATAAGGTATCCGCCTCGGTCCTGGCGAGCATGATATTTTTTTTCGAGTGATTTGACCGATCATTCGTTTTCTTTCTATTCGACAAGTCTTCCCGACGGGCAATACTTCCTGCCTTGTAAGAAAGAATAAAAAGATGTTTTCTATTTTTTTCGCTGACTGCCAAAAGCTGATCCGGAGCTCCTTTTTTCAGTATCAGAACGGTGACCAGGTTGTTGCCTATTGAATTAACGAGATACAAACCTTCCTGGCCATCGTTGTTGGGTAATAATTCAGCCTTTGATGGCGGTGACTGAAAAACAATGGTGACCGCCTGATTCAGGTCTAAAAATATGGTGTCTCCCCGGATGCTTTGGGCACGGGCATTTGTTACACCATACAGGCCACTTATAATTAGAATCCGGACTAGGCGATTTACTTTCAGTTTATTGATTTCAACTTTTTCATTGATGTTTCCTGCATACTACTGACGACCATTAAATCAGGTGTCGAATAAGAAATTGAAAATCGCGACTTTATTTAAAGGGATTTAACCTGCTGAAAAAACCTTCGTTCTTTACCATTTTTACTTTTATCGTTTGAATGCTGTTCTTATTATCTTTTACGAAACTGACTGATTCAATTTTTCGTTTACCCGGTTTTTTCTTTCTCATGATGTTGCAAAAGTCTTTGAGTGGCATGAAGGCTCCATTCTCATTTAATTCCACCCTTGTGGCAGACTCATAATCGAGGTATTTGTATAGATCATCCAGTTCTTTCCCGTTTTGGTCAACGACTCCTTGTAAAATCCCTTTGAAGCTCTCCGGATCCAATTCTGGAGCTTTTCTTTCGACGGCCTTTTTTAATGAATCTGAAGGAGAATTAGTTTTGTTGACTTCTTTTGGATGTGATAATCCCAGGCTATCGAAAGGATTTGGCCCCGGGGAAACCAGGCGTCCAATACTTACCGGTGCTTCCAGCCCGGACGCAGTACCAGGTAGGTTTAATCCTGGCTGCGGTATGCCGTTTTTTACATTTAAAATACTTTTCGTGGGTGGATATTTTCCTTTGTTTATGACCAGTTCGATGGTATACATGCCCTCTTTTGGAAAAGTGAAGTTTGGCGAAGCGTCCGTTTTCACTTCACCGGTGCCTGAATTGGTCCACTGATAAGAATCAATAGCCCGGAGATCTGAGACACAGTAAAATTTTACTTCCTTGCCAACCGTGGGATTTATTGGATCTGCATAGATCTCAATAACCGGTGTGGACTGATCATCTGACGTGAAAGGATCGTAGACTACCTCAATCTCCACGGTGTACTTGCATGTTCCGTTGACGATTGCTGTAACCATGTAAGTACCGTCCAACGTAAATTTATGAGACACAAATGCTCCATTTTCCCGTTTTGTACCATCGTCAAAGTCCCAAACCACTGTTGACGTATTTTTTTTCGGAAATTCAAATGTGGAAGATTGATCCAGGTAGCAGGTAACAATGATTTCCGCTTTTTTACCATTGACCTGAACGGTATCCAAAAGACAGTTGCTATTGTTGGATCGTGCGATTCCGGTGTGACTGAAACTGTATAACGCCAAACTGGCTATACAAACCAATACCATCGAAGCCCAGATCCGGTAGTCCATTCCTAACGCTCTCCTTGTAAAGAAATCAGTTGAGTTCATGTGATAAAGGGTTAACTCATGAGGTGTTACTGGCTATTTAATTCTGTCTTCCATGTCTTGTAATTTCATTTTTGTATCATTTAATTTAGCGAGATTTTCAATAATCAAATCATACAAAGACTTTTGATCGTCCGAACTATCATAAGGCATAAATTTTAACAGCCTTGCCATTTTATCTATTTTTAACTGCACGCTTCTTTTTGTTACCGTCGTAGGTTCTTTTTTTGTCTCGTATTTATCCAGTTCATTTAATACGATATTCATGGAGACTCTGAACGAGTCTGAAAGGTTCTTTTCATTCTGCATGCTAAGCATCGTTGTTCTCAGGCGCTTGTTATCGGTCAGTTCCACTTTCACACTGTAGAAAGCGACTGTTATTACCACTGCAATAGTGACTAAAAAAAGAAGCAAAAAGCTGTAGAAAGCATTGTTTCGTTCCACCCGGTTTGACGGTTTCATAATCAGATGATTTTACAGAAGAAATTACATAAACGTCAGCGCGCCGTGTAGGCCCTGTAGTCCCTATCAATCCCGATTGTCATGGTAAGATCAAGGCTTGTTACCACTTTGCTGCACTCCAACGATAATTGGTTTTGGTTTGGGTGTTGTCTTTGGTTTTCCAATAAATTCAAGACTGGCCAGTGTTCCGAACATCCTGGTCATCTTTTTTAAAAAAACCGCTGTTTCGGAAATGTTTTTATTTACATCATTGTGATCGTAGGCCATATTGGCAATGCTCGTCAACATGCTGTCGAGTTCGCCCTGTTTCAAATCGCACCATTCGCTGAGGTAATTCATCAGTTCTTCTTTTCCCGAGCCTGTTCGAAGATCGATAATATTCTTAACCGTTCTGGCCAGGGAAGCCATTGCCATAAAGAGTGCTGCTGGCGAATCTTGAAGCAGGTTCCAGCGGGCGGCGGTAAGGGCCTGTCCCAGGTAAATGATAATCCTGTCACAGATAAACATAACCGGTTCTGAGATATTATTCTGCTCACTTTGCTTAAAGATTTTCTGAATAATATAGGAGCAGTTTCGTTCCATGTCTGCAAGAAACACGTCAAATTCTCCAAGTGACGCTATAAGGTCGGGGTGTGCATTTATGGAATAACAGGGCGGAATATAGTAATCGGCCAGGTTTATTTCATCTCCATAAATAAACACTTTCCCGATGGTTAATGCATACGGATAATAGGCGAATTGTCTATACTGCTGTGAGCTCACTACCTGAATAGTGTACGTCGGCAATATTGCTGGAAATCTGGGAGGATTCTCTGACAGATCCGGCGACCCCGCTGCCTGTGTTTCAAATGGATGCACGATCAGTACGATCCACCAGTCAAGCTCTTCGCTGGCAGAAGCAAAAGAGAAGATAGTGGCAGGCGCGGGATCTACATC
>JBDTEB010000334.1:0-5110 GCA_039922795.1 Chitinophagaceae bacterium | reverse complement strand
CCAAACAGCTTTACGCAAACCTCGGAAGCAAAACGAAAGAGCAACTGGTTACTGCCTTAAAAAAAACGCGGGATATTCAGCCTCCATATAATAACTGGTTATTGTTCACCGCAATGGTGGAGGCCTTCTTTCTCCAGTTCGGGCATCCACACGATCCTGTTCGATTGGACTATGCCGTGCGCAAACTCGATGAGTGGTACAAGGGTGACGGACTATATGGGGATGGCCCTAATTTTCACTGGGATTATTACAATAGTTTTGTGATCCACCCGATGTTGCTGCAGGTGCTGGATACGATGCAGCAAAAATCCGGTGCCTCAAAGCCTATGTTTGAAGTGGAAATGAAGCGTGCACAACGTTATGCGTATATCCAGGAACGTTTGATCGCGCCGGACGGAAGTTATCCCGTCATTGGTCGGTCGATTGCGTATCGCATTGGTGCCTTCCAGGCTTTGGCAGACATTTCGCTGAGGGAGAAACTTTCTGAAGGAATAAATCCCGCACAGGTGCGCTCGGCGCTGACGACTACAATGAAAAAAATCTTTGCTTCAAAAGAAAACTTCGACAGGAACGGGTGGCTGCAGATAGGCCTTGCGGGTCATCAGCCATCGCTGGGTGAAAGCTATATTTCAACTGGTAGTTTATACCTTACGTCGACGGGTTTCCTTCCCCTCGGACTGCCCGATACAAATCCTTTCTGGTCGGCCCCAACCGCGGACTGGACCGCAAAGAAGGTATGGGCCGGGGTGGATATGCCGGCAGATCATGCCGTGTGATGAGCGTACTGATTTCTATTAAGTAAAAAATAACATATATTGAAACTCATATGACAACAAGAAAAACCTTCATTCGCCAGTCCGGACTTTTAATGGCGGGACTTACTGTTAAGCCGGATGCCTTTTTTAAGAAAACGATGCCTGTGGGCATCCAGTTATATAGCCTGCGCAACCAGATAGGCAAAGACCTGGAGGCCGTCGTCGCAAAGATCGCAGCGGCAGGCTATAATGATATCGAAACCTATGGCTATAATTCTTCCAGCGACAGTTTTTTCGGGTTTAGTCCGAAGGCATTGAAAGACCTGTTGAAGAAGCATAAACTTACCTCTACCAGTGGCCACTACGCCATCGATAAATTTTTACTTTCTGATGGTTCGGATGACGAAGTGAAAAAACTGATCGATGTGGTTAAGGCTGCCGGACAGACCTATCTCACCGTCTCCAGTTTTAGTCATGCCAACACTAAAACAGTGGCAGATTATGCAAAAGTTGCGAAGCGTTTTAATGCAGCGGGTGAGATCTGCAAGAAAGGTGGCGTGCAGCTGGGATATCATAACCATGACTCCGAATTCAAGATGCTTGATGGAGCTTCCGGTTATGACGTATTGCTTAAAGAAACAGATGGCGCTTTGCTGAAAATGGAACTCGATCTTTTCTGGGCTGTAAGAGGGGGTGTTGATCCGGTAGAGATGTTTAAAAAATATCCCGGCCGTTTTCCATTGTGGCATGTTAAGGATATGGACAAGGTCAACAAGACAAAAAACACCGAGATTGGCAATGGCAGTATCGATTTCAAATCGATTTTTGCTGCTGCGAAAATCTCCGGAATGAAACATTTTTATATGGAACAGGAAAATTTCGATATTGATCCGTATGAAAGCATTGCCAGGAGTAGCGCCTATATAAAGAAGACGCTGTTGAAAGCGTAAAGCAATACTGAATTATTACCTGGGAGTGAACCCGTTAGCGTATCATCAAAATTACAAACAAGCCATATGTCAAATTCACGTCGGGAATTCCTTAAACGCTCTTCGCTGGCTTCAGCAGGTGTTTACCTGAGCACCACAGGGATGGGCGCAAAAAGTTATAATAATATTATGGGAGCCAACGACCGCGTAAGGGTAGGCGTTGTTGGTTATTCCGACCGCTTCCGGGGTTCATTGCTTCCGAGCTTTATGTCTCACCACAAAGAGCTGAACTTCGACATGGTCGCCGTATCTGATCTCTGGAGCGTGAGACGGGAAGCTGCGCAGGCCGCCCTCAAACAAAAGTTCGAACACGATATTGCCACTTTCAGAAATAACGACGAGCTGTACAACAGCAAGTCGGTAGATGCGGTGATCATCAGCACCCCGGATTTCGCGCATGCCCGTTGCGCCATCGAAGCGGTGAAAGCCAACTGCGACGTGTATTGCGAAAAACCCTTCGCTGAAACCATGGAAGATAACCGCGACGCACTTAAAGCGGTAAAGGCCTCCGGTAAAATCTTGCAGGTCGGCTCCCAGCGTCGCAGCGGGGGCAATTACCATATCGCTGAAGAATTTATTAAAAGTGGAAAGTTTGGAGCGATCACCATGGTAGAACTCACCTGGAATGTAAACCAGCCGGGTCGATGGAGAAGGCCGGACGTGGTGCCGCTGTTGAAAGAATCCGATACGGACTGGAATCGTTTCCTGATGAACCGTCCGAGAGAAAGTTTCGATCCGCGCAAGTATCTCGAGTTTCGCCTCTTCTGGCCGTACTCTTCCGGTTTGCCGGGCCAGTGGATGAGCCACCAGATCGACACCGTGCATTGGTTTTCCGGACTGCCACATCCTCGAAGCGTTGTTGCTAACGGTGGAATTTATATGTGGAAAGACGGCAGAAAAAACTGGGATACCATCACCGCCGTTTTCGATTACGGTCCGCTGGACGATATGTCAAAAGGTTTCCAGGTAACTTTTGCCTCGCGTATGCACAACGGTGATGACAATCCGGCCGAGATTTACTACTCCAATGGTGGGGAGCTCAATCTCAATGAAAATAAAGTATCGCCAAGAGGCGGATTAAAAGCCGGTCCTGCTGCGGCTATGAACATGAAGCCCTTCCTGCTTCCCGAAATGAGCCTTTCCGCACCGGAAAAAGTAATTTCTTCCGCCAATACGGGTGCCGATAAACTAACCTCCGCGCATATGCGCAATTTCATGGAGTGTGTAAGAAGCCGCAAAACGCCCAATGCTCCTGTTGAAGCGGGCTACAGCCATGCTATCGCTACAAGCATGGCCAATGCTGCAGTGCATACCGGCGAGAAGGCCACCTTCAACGAAAAAACCCAGGAAATAATGGTGGGAGGAAAACCTTTCAAATACTAGTCTATTCATTTCAAAAATTAACAGGATGCAGATGGTTGTAAAATACTTCTGCATCCTTTTTTTATTTCCATACTTTCAACAATTTAAAAACGGTCCCTTCATGACAGTGCATGACGGCTTAGAAATAATTATCTTTTACTTTTAAGCCCTCAACGGTCAGGCTATAAGAAAACCCATCACAGCATGCAAGCTATTTTAGGCGTTATTTTTCATTTTATTGGCGGATTCGCTTCAGGAAGTTTTTATATTCCATATAAAAAGGTCAAAGGCTGGGCCTGGGAAAGTTACTGGATCGTAGGTGGCATTTTTTCCTGGCTCATCGTGCCGCCTTTGGCCGCATATCTCACCGTTCCCGGCTTCACAGACATTATCAAACATACTGATTCACACACACTTTCGATCACCTATATGTTTGGGTTACTCTGGGGTATTGGTGGATTGACGTATGGACTGGGCGTTCGCTATCTCGGCGTCGCGCTCGGCAGTTCCATCATCCTCGGGCTATGCTCCGTGTTTGGTGCCCTGATTCCCTCCATCTATTATAATTTTAATCCAACACCGGGCAAGGACAGTTTTACCGACCTCATCAGCAACCAGTGGGGACAATTCGTATTGCTCGGCATTCTCGTATGCATCATCGGCATCATCATCTGCGGGAAGGCAGGAACCATGAAGGAAAAAGACCTCTTGCAAAGTGGCAAAGTCTCTGAAAATAAAGACTATCGTATCGGCCTGGGCTTAATCGTTTCCATAATTTCCGGCGTGCTTAGTGCCTGTTTTGCGTTTGGTCTTGACGCAGGTCATTCGATGGCCAATGAGGCCAATGAGATCTGGAAAGCCTCAAACCCGGGAGATGTGAAATTCCTTTTTGGCAATAACGTAACCTATCTCATCATACTCTGGGGTGGGTTAACCACAAATTTCATTTGGTGTATGGCACTCAACGCACAGAATAAAACTTTCGGCGATTATACCAACAAAAAAACACCTCTTCTCCGTAATTATATTTTCTCTGCTCTTGCCGGAACAACCTGGTTTCTCCAGTTCTTTTTCTATGGAATGGGAGAAAGCAAGCTCGGTAATGGCGCAAGCTCATGGATCCTGCACATGGCCTTTATCATACTGGTTGCCAATATCTGGGGACTGGTTTTGAAGGAGTGGAAGGGTGTAAGAAAACAGACATACACTACAGTTATCGTGGGGATACTGGTCATTGTATTATCTGTTTTTATCGTGGGTTATGGTAACAGCATTAAATAGTCAGAAATTAAAATAAAGTTCTATGTCCTCCGATACAACGAGATTCAAACAGGTAAGTTATTTATGGGATGATGCCGAAGCGGCTAAGATGGCGGGCGATGAAGTGGCCCTCCTTATTTATCGTTCCAATTTGCTGGGGGCCGATCTGCGGCTCACTAATTATGGCGGCGGCAACACGTCTTGCAAGGCAATCGCAAAGGACCCGCTTACGGGTGAGATGACAGAAGTAATGTGGGTAAAAGGTTCCGGGGGAGATCTTGGGACGCTCAAAAAAAGCGGACTTGCCGCATTGTACGTTGACAGGTTGAGAAGCCTTAAAAACATTTATCGTGGTATAGAATTCGAAGATGAAATGGTGGACCTGTTCAACCATGCGATCTATGATCTTAACTCAAAGGCTCCTTCCATCGATACGCCGCTTCATGGATTTCTTCCTTTCAAACATATCGATCACCTTCACCCTGATGCAGCCATAGCTATCGCCGCAGCAAAAGACGGAAAAAAGATTACGGAGGAATTATTCTCTGGAACCATCGGATGGGTAGAATGGCAGAAACCAGGCTTTGATCTTGGGCTTAAACTAAGACAGTGTCTCGATGCCAATCCATTGATCCGCGGTATCATGCTCGGTTCTCACGGGCTATTCACCTGGGGTGATACGGCGTACGAAAGTTATATTAACACACTCGAAGTCATAGAGAAGTGTGCCGATTATCTCGAGTC
>JBDTEB010000333.1:0-12365 GCA_039922795.1 Chitinophagaceae bacterium | reverse complement strand
CAAAACCGTTGATAGTTGTGATGTTAAGCACACCTGCAATATTAGCTGTTCCGGTTACCTTCAACTGATCATAGTCAACACCAGGGGTACCCATACCGCCCAGCTCAATAGCCAGATTACCATTTGCATCGTTGGTAAAATTGCCAGTTACAGAAATTAATCCCGCGCTGTACCCCGGTGCGAGGGTACCGGTGTTATTTAATCCGTTTGGTACTATCAATGTTGCATTACCTTTTAATATTCCATTTTGCAACATGATTCCTTCTACGGTAACGGTTCCATCTATGCTGATAGCACTGCTGTTTGTATTATTAAAATTACCGTAAGCCATTGTTCTTACGCCCTGATTTGCAGTTGCAGCATAGATGACCGTGCTGTTCCGGGCCACATAATGAAGTGTAGGGATTTGTACGTTTTGAATATCAAGCACCGCATTACTGTACACGTCCATTTCTGCATTTATGCTAAAGGGTGCCGGAATGGTCAGAGCGGTTGCGTTGGTGCCATCCCCCAGGATAATTTTTGAATTCGATCCACTGATCGTCAGATTACCAGACAGTGTAGCACTGGTTCCATTGGTAATAAAGAATAGTTGTTCGTCACCGGTAAAATTTGCAGGTGCTGTACCCGTGCCGTCTTTATTGGCACCCCAGTTTGTTAGATCATTAAGATTACCGGTTCCTTTGTAATAATAACCTGGTGTTGGAAAAAACGCAACGCCTCTTATGGTACCACTCTTTCCACTGACCGTTGCATCCGTTGTAGCAGTTATTGCCGCATTCATATCAGCATTGTATCCGTTACTTTCCGTTAATTGTAGCAATTGATTGGTAGCAAGGTTTTGGGTAGAAGAAATGCCTCTTGTTACATACAAAAAGGGCAGCCCATGTATCATTTTACCAGTAATGCCAAAATACGATCCATCTGAAGTTGTGTTACCAAATGTGCCATAAGAAATCCATTGGCCAGCCGAATTTTTACAATACTTATAAACTCCTGCGAGGCCAGCAGTTGTGGTATTGTTTGTAACGTACATCACGTCGTATCCAAGAATAGAAGAATCCATATCAAACATTACCATTTGGCTGGGACCGAAAGAAGAAAAAGCCGTACTTCCTGTGGCTACAGGTAATCCGGTCATCACACTACTTCCTGCCATAACCGGCAATCCGCCCGTGGCCGAAACCGTACCTATCCGGTTTCCGGAACCAGCAACATAATATAAGTCGCCGCCGTATATTGACAAGCTTTTGATACTGTTAACGGCGTCTGTACCTGACGTAACGATTACTGACGGCGGTGCCGCGGCATCGGTAGAACCCGGTGTGGTATATAAAACGCCCATTGGGGATACTCCCTGTCCGGTAACACACCAAAAATTTGTTCCATCGTTTGTTATAGACGTCTGTGCTGTTGCCGCAGGGCCACTTACAGGAAAATTTGAAAGTGCTGTAGAAAGATTCACAGTACTATCATATTTTAACAAACCAAGGGTTCGTGCAAGAGTAGGATTGCTGGTTGTGTTGTATATGTTTCCCGAAGCAGACTTCGATGCATAGCCCATTAAAGATAGCCACTGCTTATTGCCACTTTGTGTAATATAACCTTCACCAGTACTGGCACTACCAAAAATATTATTGATACTTGTTACCGGCAAGTCAATACTACTTTCGTAAGTAAAGACTCCCGCTGATATCGAATACCGGTCAATATGCATAGGCGACCCCGCCGATGCCGGAGTAGAACTTCCTGTAGTACCATTTGAACCATTTACGCCACCAATACGCAGCGCTGCCAAAATACCATCTGAGCGTGTAGCCACGCTAGCAACGGAATAAGTAATGCTACCGTCTTTATTGACCATCATCAGACGGAAATTTGTATTGTCTGCAGGGCCGGGACTGTTGTAGGTAAACTGGTAATCATTTTCTGTATAATGTGAAGATACCGGTACGATAGAATCGCTTACAGACAGATAATTATTTCCTCCATCAGCGCTCCGCTGTATAATAAACCGGTAAGTAGTTGTATCTGCAGAAGTACTCCAGGTTATGTTTTCACTATTCCCCTTGCGGTTTACTTTTAAGCTATCCAAAATGAAGGGCTCCGACAATTGCTTGTCAACCATAAATTTTTTGGTAACCTGCCACCAGGGCATATTGGGATCCCAATAAATAGTGGTATTATTATTATCCTTATTGCTTGTCCAGATGATAACGCCATCTGCTTTTTTATAAAGTTGTTCCAATTCATATCTCCAGATAGCCGTATCTATAAATTGAAGTTGCAAAGGATTTGTGCCCTGGTGGTATTGAGGCCAGATAAATGCATAGATTGGCTTGGTAGTACTATATCGTTTTATAGCAGCAATAGTAGTGTCTACCATCTTTCGCCAGGCGGTGGTATCTGTATCATAAGAATAAAAAGAAGGTTGAAACAGATCTACTTTTTCTGCCACCCTGGCTAAACTATCACTTATATGTTTCCAGCTTGCATAGCCCGCGGGATTATTTACCGGATCAATACTACTCCATTGGTAAGCCTGCTTTGGGGGCACCCCATAAAAGCCAATAGGTGATACTATATTTACAGCCTTGAAATAAGTGATTGTTGTTAAAAATTTATTGATGGTTTTTGTGAGTTTAGCATCAGGATAAAACGGCCATGTTTCTAAATCAAGGTCAACAGGAACCCCGGGAGGACATGTTAAAGCAAAATTCTGGATGGCCGTTTGGTTGGGCAAGCTATCCGCGACATTAAGCAACATGTTTTCACCGGCGAGTTTAATTGGTTGCAAGAAGGGCAACAAGCTAGCCGGGGTTTGATTATATCGGACCTGGTTATAAAGTTTGAAAGGTTTTGACTGTGCATTTGCAGATAGGGCAATCAACATAGAAAAGGCAAGACAAGTAAATGTATTTCTCATAATCTCTAATTATTTGCTCACCAGTGCTATTTCTATTTCAATTTTACATCCAGTACATCTCCATTGATGGAGCGAATTTCTGCAGGTACGAGAATAGTAACGGTGCCATTTTTTGCTACAGAATTAATTTTTACATACTTTCCTAACATGTGAATGCTTTCAATTGAATGGGGAGTTTTGAAAGTAATGGTTTCTGCTGTAAGTGGTAATACCGGAGGATTGATACCCTTGACTTTCGGTATCACAAATAAATAACGATGCTGGTCTTTGGCCGTTGCGGGCACCGAAGCATTTTCTCCTGCCTCAAGCCCATGCGTGTCTGACATGGCAACCTTATTTACTTTCATCCACGCAGCAATTTCATTTAAACGAATCACCATTTCATTAGAAAATACGCCCTCTTTTGTCGGCCCGAAGTTTAGCAGGAAATTCGTCATATTTGATCGACAAACCGCCAATTGATTTAAAACATAAGCAGTGGATTTCAATGGCGCCTTTGTGTAACCCCAACCGGGAGAAGCAATTGTGGCACATAACTCTGCCCATCCATCTTGCGTGGCTGTTGGTAAAGATTTATCGCCCTCAAATGTTTTATAATCTCCGTATCCAAAGAATCTTGGACTTACAACAATCCCCGGCTGCAACTTGTGTATTTCCTTCATTGTAATGGTATGTTCCCGTGCGATGTTACCTTTCGGAATATCAGGACCACCATCAAACCATATCATATCTATCTTTCCATAATTAGTTAGTAATTCTTCTACCTGGCCTTTGAGATATGCGGCAACATCTTCATAATGTTTTTGTTTTTCTGCGTCAGTTTTTTCTGTGGTTCGCACTTGCAGATTGGCATCTATAGAAGGGATATTAGCGTAGTCACGTCCAACACCATAATATAGAAAACTTTGAAAGTCGCGGTTAAAATGCCAATCTGGCCCTGAATAATATAAACCAACTTTCAATCCGTACTTTCTGCAGGCAGTGACATACTCTTTCACAAAATCTCTGCCGCCTAAATAGTTCTTTGTGTTAAAATCTCCGTATTTACTCGGCCACATAGCAAAACCATCATGATGCCGGGTTGTAAATACAACATATTTCATACCCGCTTCTTTAGCTAATTTAACCCAGGTATCGGGGTCGCATTTTTGAGGGTTAAAATCCTTTGCCATAGCCCAGTATTGAGTTGGCATAATGCAACTATTGTCTTTCTCACATTTATGACCGGCAAAGAAGTCTCCATTTGCGATAAATCTGTTAACGGAGTCCTGAGATGGTTTTTTAGAACTCCAGCCAATTTGTGTACCAGCCATCATGGGCCAGGATAAGTCAAGTTCTTTTACAGAAGCAATGCTCCAATGGATAAACATTCCGAAGCCTGCTTCCGGAAACCATTGTGCGCCTGGATTAGTGGTATGTTTATAAGTTGTTTTTGATTGATCATCATCAATGCCTATTGCAGCGTGTTCCATTTTTACACGGTCCGCTTCCGATTGAGTTTTAACCTGTGCCACAATGTTCACAGTAGTTAAAAATGATACCAGGAGCATAAAGAAAAGTTTCATAGATATCAATATTTTTCTGTTTTTGAATTTGCTTATCCTAGCCAATCGACGACTTTTGAAAAAATCAATAGCCTGCGTTTTGAGTAGCCGCTTTGTTTACAGTTATTTCCGAAGCAGGTATTGGATACAACAGAAATTTAGGTGAAGAAGCTGCATTAGCGGCAGGTATTGCTGCATATTTCAAAGCATTGGTACCTAAATCACTAGTAATTTGAGTTGCTAGAGCGCTCATCGTTTGTGTCCATATACCCCATCTTATTAAATCGGGCCGTCTTTGTGTTTCAAAGCACAGTTCCCTGGCTCTTTCATCTTGTATTGAATTTTGAAATTGTGTCAGACTTAATCCGGGTTTGAGGTCGGATACTAGATTAGGGATATTCACGGGAAATCCGTATCCCCTTCTACGTACCTGGTTGATGGCATCATAGGCTTTCGCTGAAGGCCCGCTGTTAGCCTGGTTGTCTGCTTCTGCTAACATCAGCAAAACATCTGAATATCTTAAGATCGGGAAGTTGATACCTGTATTATTTTTACCTTTTGGTGTAAGTGTTTCGTAAGATCTTCTCCATTTACCACAATTTCTATCATAAATTAAAGTTCCCTTATTTACTCTATTGGTTCCGGAATATCCATAAGGGGCAATTGCCCAATCTCTGCGCAAATCGCCAGCTCCATACAAATTATAAAGCTTTTTTGTTGCGTTTATGAAACCATAGCAGTAACCGGTATCGGCAAAGTTTCCATTTGTAAATGCAATACCATTAGTATTCCCCAGCCTTCCAGTTTCCAGATAACTACTAAGATCATTTCCATTAAAATCAGCCTCCCACATCGCTTCTTTAATATCATAAACGTCCTGGGCTTCATTGATAAATATTTGACTATAGCTGGGGTTTAAAGAATGAATACCTGACTGCTGTACTTTGGTGGCCCATTTCAGTGCATCGGCATATTTAGTTTGGTCTTGCAAAGGTTGACCGGCCATGGTTAAACAAACTCTTGCCAAAATACCTTGTACCGTAGTTTGAGAAACCTGGCTGGAATAACCGAATTTCGTTGCAGGATAACATTTTGCTTCTGCATCGGTCATATCCTTTAATATCTGGGCATAAACCTCTTTGCTGGGAGTTCTTGGAACATTATTCGAAGTTGCGCCTGTAATAGTTGTCGGTACAAGCCTCATTGGAACATCGCCAAAATTACTTACCAAAAGAAAATAGCAATACCCTCTCATAAATTCTGCTTCACCTAGTATGGCATCTCTTTCAACAGGATCCATAGACACAGGGGTATTGATATAATAGATTAAATTATTGGCTCTTTCTATCCCGGTAAAGAGTGTTTGCCAGGTGCCGTCAATAGTAGGCTCCGTATAGTCAAAATTATAAGATATGCTGAGTGCACTACCGGTAGCTCTTGCATAAAAGCCTTCATCAGTTGTAGCACCTAACTTGTCAAACAGGTTGTCGGCGTACAATTGTGATCTATTCAAGCCCAGCACATCATATACTCCCGCCAAAGCTTGCAGTAATTGGGCTTCGGTAGCATAGTTTGCTGCAGGTGCTGCGAAAGAAATTGGTGCTGTCTTTAAGGTTTTATTACAAGAGACGATAGAACCAATCATAATTAAAATCGCGAGGGGAAAAAATATGCTTTTCATAATGATCTGATTTTTACAATTAAAAAGATGCTTTTACTCCAAGAGTAATCGTTTTTGCACGCGGATAAGCAGAATAGTCGACCCCTGGTGATAATACGCTGTTGAAAATACTTACTTCAGGGTCATTACCGGAATACTTGGTCCAGGTGTATAAGTTTTGTGCCGCAACATAGAAATTTAAATTTCTGACTCCCCATTTTTCCATTAAAGGGTTGACGAGATTGTAACCCAGTGAGATCGTTTTCAATCTCATGTAAGACCCGTCTTCCACCACTCTGGAAGAAAAGCTGTTGCCAATGGGGCCGCTGCTGGTGCCCCTTATACCTCCACGGAACAACGTATTACTGGGATTTTCAGAAGTCCACCTGTCTTTGTAACTGGCATACTGATTCAGGCCGGAATTGCCCAAATTGTTACCTTCAAAAACAAGCCGGTTTACGTTCAATATATCGTTTCCAAAACCCCATTGGAAGAAAACACTTAAATTAAATCCTCTGTAGTTGAAATCATTTGTAATACCACCCGTATGAATAGGCAAGCCTCTGCCGATAACCGTAGCATCGTTGCCATCTACCTTACCGTCACCGTTTAAATCTTTGTACTTTATATCACCGGGTTGAATTATACTGCTCACATTTCCATTAGTTGGAATATTTGCCTTCAACGTATAGGCTCCCGAAGGGCTTTTATCAAAATCGCTGAACTGATAAATTCCGTCAAATACAGGTCCATACATTAATCCAAGGGGTTTGCCTACTTGTACTAAAAATGCAGGGATACTGGATACGCTATTATCATAAGGTGCATACGCAAAGAATGAATTTTGGTTTTCAGCCAGTGATAACACTTTGCTGGTATTGAAAGAAATATTAAAGCTGGTATTCCACGAGAAATCTTTGTTACGAATATTAAATGTATTGATGGTGACTTCTAATCCCTGGTTTTGCACACTACCAATGTTTTTAAAAATACTGCTATAGCCATAAGAAGTAGGGATATTGGCATTTAACAGCAGATCTTTCGTAACTTTTTTATAAATATCCGCAGTAAGGCCAATCCGGCCTCTTAAGAATGACATATCCAGTCCTATATCCCACTGTCCGGTAGTTTCCCATTTCAGATTTGGATTACCGAGTGTTTGTGGAATAAGGCCCGATTGTTCCAGATTGTTAAATGTATAGCCTTGCTGAACGGTAGAGATACTATACTGCGTCAAATAAGGAAAATCACTTACCCTGTTATTACCAGTCAATCCATAGCTTACCCGTAATTTACCTTCTGATACAGTGTTGGAATTTCTAAGGAAAGGAAGATTTCCAAATTTCCAGGCGAAAGCCCCGGAAGGAAAATAGCTCCAGTGATTTTCCGGAGAAAACTTTGAAGAGCCATCGGATCTGAAAGAAGCAGTCAAAAGGTAATCAGAGTGAAATGTATAATTAGCCCTTCCCAGAAAGGATACTAAATTATTCAGCGAAGCATCTGAAGTAATAGTTGGAGTTCCTGAGCCTGAACTTAACCAACTTACATTTGTTGCCTGAGTAGGAAGCTGAGAACCCGACAGGCTATATTGAGAAGTGTGCCGACCTTGTGCAGTAACGCCCGCCAGCACATTCAGAATACTATTTTTATTAAATCGCTTGTTATAAGTAAGTGTGTTTTCATTTAACCACGAATTGGTTGTCGCATAAGTTACTGAACCATTAACGCCTTTATTGAAAGTAGCACGAGGGTTGCCAGAGGATGTAAGCGTATCATTAAATGACACCGATTCTCTTAAATTATTATTAATGCCACCGCTTATCTTCAATTTCAGGTCTTTAGTTATCGCGTATTCTAAAAATGCGTTGGCGGATAAACTATTTGTGTTGTTTTCCCGAATAATATTTTGCTGATTTAGAATCGGATTAAATCTATAATCGTTATTCGGATTAACGTTATCATCAAATGGTTGATCGACTAACCTGCTACCGAATGGCCTGAATCCCCAAACACTATACATTAAAGTACTTGTAGCGGAGCTGCTGGTTAAAAAAGATGCCGGGTTCACGCCAGATTGTTCTAAATGGCTGTAATTGACATTAATGCCTGTTTTAAATTTTTTTCCCAGATTTTGATTCAACGCAAAACGTCCCTGGTATCTTTTATACCCCGAATTGATAATTACTCCATCCTGATTTGTTATTGAACCGGATAGAGCATATTTTGTTTGTGCATTCCCTCCCGTGATGGAGATATTATAATCTTTCATCGGCGCAGTCTTAAACAACTTTGATTGCCAGTCAATGTTTGCACTATCCTTATAACCATCCAGAGTAGCCCCATTATTTAAAAAAAGATATGCAGCGGAGTTTTGTACAGTAACATCTCCAGGGTTCTGCTCCAATTGATATTTTACAAAACTGTATGGTTCCATTAATGCAACAGAATTGTTTGCTTTTTGGATACCATAAGAAGTACTTAAGGAAACCACCGGAGGGCCAGCTTTGCCAGATTTTGTGGTGATTATTATTACACCATTCGCGCCACGTGCTCCATAAATAGCCGTTGCCGAGGCATCTTTTAATACAACCAAAGATTCAATATCATCGGGATTTACAGCATTGGTATTAGGATCTTCAATTGGAAACCCGTCTATAACGTACAAGGGTGAATTACCCTGGGTAATAGAATTATTACCCCTGATTACAATATTGTTTGTAGAGCCCGGTTGCCCGTCAACAGAAGAAACTACCACACCGGCAATACGCCCCTGCAGGGCTTCTACGAAATTACGAACCGGCGCTTTTTTCATTTGCTCTATTGGCGCTATCCCGACAGCACCGGTAAGATCACTTTTCTTTTGTGCGCCATAACCAACCACTACTACATCATCCAATGATGCCGACTCTTTCTCAAGTGCCACATTGATAACGGTTGCGCCCGAAAACTTGACCTCCTTTTGAGCAAAACCAATAAACGAGAAAACCAGCGTGGAGCCTGCTTTAACCGGACCAACTTTAAATTGACCGCTTTTGTCTGTCTGGCCCGAGATAGTAGTCCCTTTAACCAAAACCGTGGCATTTTCTAACACTGTACCAGCCGCATCCCTTACTACCCCGGTAACCGTTTTATCCTGTGCCGTTGCCTGTAGCAGCGTACATAGGACCATCATAAGCAGAAGCAAAACATTTTTCATATTGTTCGTTTTAACTAAAAACATGTGGAAAACAATTACCGTGGACCCTATTGAAAGCAAAAAGTGAGTTGATGATTTACCGGATGTATCTTCACAAAGTCGTTGTAAGCATCTTGTGATCAAAAACCCCAACCGATGTGTAAGTTGCTTTTTCGAAAATAACTGTTCTATGTGGAATAAAACTGCGCAATCGGTTGTACATGTTTTTTTAATTCCCCGATTTCAATAATCCTGGTTTTTGATTGACACCACATTTAAGTTGCGCAACCGATTGAGCGAATAATATTGAACAGGGTATTGTATATTAGGGACTCTGTAAACCTGGCAAATTAGTCTTGGATTAAAACAGTTAAACCTTTTTCAAACCATAGAATCTGTCGTAGGCGTGATTGCCTTAAAACTTTTAAACACACTTTTCTCTATGATACTACAGCGACTATTTCTAGTTCTTTTTATCAGTTCACTCTCCGTTGTTCTTCAAGCACAACCGCTAGTGCCTGTGAGTGACATATACAAAACCATGCGCAAAGTTGCCGACTGGCAAATCAGTGAGCTTCAATCAAAGCCCTGGAAATATGCCGCTACCGACTGGACGAACGCGACATTATATACGGGCATGATGGCCTGGTCGAAAATGGCAGATGATGAAAAGTATCTTTTGTTCTTAAAATCCATAGGGGATAGTTTAAAGTGGAAGGGCGGACCTGATCGATTTTTCGCAGATGATTATTGCGTGGGTCAGACATGGTCGGAAATGTTTATGTTATTCAAAGACTCCGCGATGATAAAACCCATGATGAGCATTGGCGATGATATCATCGGGCAACCGCACACCGAATCGCTGCTTTGGAATTTTGATGGCGGCCTGCACAACCGGGAATGGGCCTGGTGCGATGCACTCTACATGGGCCCGCCCATGCTGGCCTACCTGTCAACCGCAACAGGCCAACGGAAATATCTCGACATCGCTGATAAACTCTGGTGGCGCAGTGCAAACTATTTGTACGACCCCTCCGAGCAATTATTTTTCCGTGACAGTCGCTATTTCAAAAAGAAAGAAAACAATGGCAGGAAGGTTTTCTGGAGCCGGGGAAATGGATGGGTGATCGCAGGCATCACAAGAATTTTAAACAACATGCCCGCCGGGTATCCCTCAAGAAAAGGCTACGAAAAGATCTTCAAACAAATGGCCAGGCGAATAGCCGCCTTGCAGCAACCCGATGGCACCTGGCATGCAAGCCTTTTAGATCCTAAAAGTTTCCCGATCAAAGAAACAAGTGGCACAGCTTTTTTTACCTACGCCCTGGCATGGGGTGTCAACAATGGCTTTCTGTCCTATAAAGAGTACTATCCCGTAATACAAAAGGCATGGACCGCTTTAAATGCCTGTATACATGAGAATGGCAAATTGGGTTTTGTTCAGGTTCCCGGCGCAGCACCGGAGCAGGTTACGTTCGAAGATACCGAAGTGTATGGTGTAGGTGCTTTGTTACTGGCCGGGACAGAACTTTTTAAACTGAGCTTTCAAAAACAAATAGAAGCAGCAAAAATAACGATACGAAATCTTACGACCATTAACCGGCAGGATGAAATGGCTGAAATTAAGTGGAAACAATTATCCACGAAAAATGTCACACCCACAAACATAATAGTGGTGGATGCGAAAACCGGCGAGGAGATACCTTCTCAAATAATTTACAATGAAAAAAAGCTGCCAACAGCTGTTATTTTCCCGTCAGGTGCAGCGGCGGCCAGCATGGCGTACTATTTTATCAGGAAGCAAAAGCCGCAGCTATATCCGTCAAAAACTTTTGGAAGGCTGGTACCGGAAAGAATGGATGATTTTGCCTGGGAGAATAACCGTATTGCTTTCAGGATGTACGGCCCCGCGTTGCAAAAAACTGGTGAAATAAGTAGCGGCATCGATATATGGGTGAAAAAAACCCCTGAACTCATTATTGATAAATGGTACAAGCAAAACGACTATCATAAAGACCATGGCGAAGGGTTGGACTTTTATGGGGTCGGTTTAACCCTTGGTGCGGGCGGCATTGCGCCAATTTTCAACAATAAGTTATTTCCTTCCGACAACTTTGTCACCTACAAAGTTCTGGCCAACGGACCCTTACGTACATCGTTTCAATTGAATTATAAAGCATGGGATGCGGATGGAACAAAGGTGCAGGAAACTAAAACCATCACACTGGATGCGGGTTCATTTTTAAACAAGATCGACGTAAACTATACATTTGTTTCTGAGCAATTGCCTGTGGCAATCGGTATTGCCATCCTGCCGGGTAAGGGAGGCAGGGAATGGAGTGATACTAAAAATTATGGCTTGCTGGCGTACCAGCAACCTGAACAGGAAAACGGCAAAATTACCCTTGGCGTATTGGTTCCCCGAAAATGTAAAACCGCTGAAATTGAATCAACCGAAAAAGATCATTATAATCACACCGGTCAATATATTTTGCAAACCAGGGCTAAAAAGAATGAAGTGTTAACCTACTACCAGGGTGCCAATTGGGACAGAGAGAAAACTTTTCTGAATTTTGATGAATGGACGCATTACCTTAAAAACAAAGTGGTGCAGTTGGAAAGCCCTTTGCGTATCGAGCTTCGTTAACTGATATCAAAAAAGAAACCTGGTGAGTGATGCCATTTTGCCAGATATTTATGCCGTCTGGACTCATCCTTTTTTATTCATCTATCTCTTTCAGTTTATAAACCAAATAATATGCATGCTGATATATTGAAAATGTACGGTTTTACCAATGATTCTTTAATCATGAGGGCCTTCGGTTCGGGCCTCATCAATCATACGTGGAAGGTAGATTATGATAACGCCGAATACATTCTTCAACGAATAAATAATGACGTGTTTCAGCAACCACAAGACATAGAAAGTAATATTGGATTACTGAATGAGTACCTTAAAGCACACCATCCTGAATATTTTTTCGTAGCGCCAGTCAAAGCCCTTGACGGATCGGAAATGGTTTATCTGCCACAGGAAGGTTATTTCAGGATGTTTCCATT
>JBDTEB010000332.1:0-3072 GCA_039922795.1 Chitinophagaceae bacterium | reverse complement strand
CGACATTCATCAACACAAAGTCGCCGCTATCAAAAAACCACCCCGCCTTCTTCAACCCCCCACCCGTTTCCAACACTGCATCCGTCTCGTCTGAGATCGTAATATCGCTTCCCCAGCCATCATTCCGCCTGACGGCATCGATCACCTGGTCGGCAAAATGGTGCACGTTGACGATCACTTCCCTTATACCATAAAATTGCAGGTATTCCACATTCCTTTGTAGAAGCGACTTCCCGCTCACGATGGCAAGTGCCTTCGGATGATTGTCCGTCCACGGTTTTAGCCTGCTGCCGAGCCCTGCTGCCAGGATCATTGCTTTCATAAAAGCTGTTGGGTGAACAATTTTGTGGTCATTCTTAGTTCGGACTTGCAACCCAAAATCGCTAATTGATCCAGTTTTTTTCATCCTGGATAAGGTGATGCACCTCTGTTTTAACCTTGTATTTGTTGCGCAGGTGCCTGGCCAGTTCATCGGCTGCGTACACACTGCGGTGCTGGCCGCCGGTACAGCCAAAACTTATCATCAGGTTTTTGAATCCGCGACTGATATAATCTTCCACGGAAATATCGACCAAATTGGTTACGCTGTTCATAAAGTCAGGCATTCTTGTTTGCTGTTCAAGAAAATCTTTTACGGATTTATCGCGGCCGGTTAGCTTTTTAAAAGCATCAAGTCTCCCGGGATTAAGTACGCCCCTGCAGTCAAAAACAAAACCTCCACCGTTATCCGTGTCGTCAACAGGGTGATGCTTTTTGTAGGAAAAACTGCTGATCCTTACTACCAGCGGCGTATTTTCCGTTGCCTGCGCGGGCTGGAACCTGTTGATCACTTCGTCATCGATTATTTTTGAAAGGATGCGGTCGAATTCAGGCACTGCAAGTCCGACTTTTTTATTTGCGAGAAAACCGCGAAGATTTCGCAGAGCCAGTGGAATGCTGATCAGGAAATGCGCCTTTCTTTCAAAAAGTCCACGAAATCCATAGGCGCCTAAAACCTGCATCAGCCTTATCAGTACGTAACCATTAAACTGGCTGATAAAGCTTGATTTGTCAACCGGTTCAGCGAGCAGCTCATTTACAAAACCAATGTAATCATTCAACAAGTGGTCCTTCCATTCATCAGGCAGCTCAGCCTTTGCCTGCCAGAGCAGTGAGGCCACGTCATACTGAAGTGCTCCAAGCATCCCCCCCTGGTAATCGATAAAGTTTACACCGGTCTTATTAATCATTACATTCCTGCTTTGAAAATCGCGGAACATAAAATGACTATGACCTGTGTGGGTAAGGTAGGAGCTAAGGGCATCGAAATCATCAAGTAGGTCCTGCTTGTCGTAGGCCATCTTTAGCGTGTCGAGAAAATAATATTTGAAGTAAAGCAGATCACTCATGATGGCCTGCTTGCCGAATTCTTTTGCGGTAAGACAGAGATCATAGTTTAACCCCTCCCCTCCCAGGATTTGCATCCTGGCCAGGTTCTTAAGGCTGTCGCGAAAGAGATCGTACACGGGCTGAACATAACCCTGGCTTTCAAGTACATTCAAAAGTGAATTGTCGCCAAAGTCCTCCTGGATGTATATCGTGTTCTCGCTGTTCACGGCATAGATCAGCGGAACAGGCAGCGATCTTGTTTTAAAATGCCTGCTGAACTCAACAAAGGTGATTGTTTCCTGCTGGTTGTGATTCGACGTGGCGATATAGGTCTCGGAGCCCGCAGTGATCCGATAATATATCCGGTCGCTTCCCGACTGTGGTAATTTTGTAATCACATCAGCCGGCACCGGACTGAAGGTTAAAAGCAAATCATTGATAGCTTCGGGAACACCTTGCATTCACAAATATTAGGCGATAAAAATAAAGGATTTAATCCGTGGCGAATGACGTGGAAACCGCAATGGTCCATTCCGGACCAATCTGCCAGAAGAACAGGTTTCCTCAACAAAGGGTTTTAATCCAGGAACTTGAGGCAGACAGGTTTCGGAATATTGATCTCATCGCCTGTTTTTTCCAACAGACCTGTTCGAAGATCTCTTTTGAAGATGACGATATTGCCTGAGTCCTGATTAGCAACCAGCAGGAATTTTCCTGACGGGTCAATAACAAAATTTCTGGGTGCCTTACCAAGTGTTGACGTAAACCCTTTTGAGGTAAGTCTGCCTGTGGTTTGGTCGATGGCAAAAATGGCCATCGTATTCTCGGCCGCCCGGTTAGATGCGTATAAGAATTTACCATCCGGTGAAACGTGAATATCTGCACTTCCGATGGTGCCTTTGTATTCTTCAGGATGGGCGGCAATTTCCTGGATGGACGTAAGTTTTGATTTATTGTATTTGTAGGCAACAACATTTCCCGACAATTCCTCGATCAGGTACACATAGGGTTTGGTTGGATGAAAATCGATATGCCTCGGACCGCTTCCCGGTTTTGTTTCGGTAAATGGCACTGAAGCGGGTTGCAATGGCTGAGGCGCTGAAGCATTGAATGAATAGGCAAACACTTTATCGAGGCCAAGATCGGGGGAAAACAGAACGTCCTCTTTCGGCGAAAAGATGGTTGAATGCACATGCGGCTTTTCCTGCCTTGAAGGATTGGTACCTTTTCCTTCATGCTGGATCAGCTGGCTGCGCGGAGCCAGACTTCCATCCGGCTTTACGGGGAAAGCGGTAAGGCTTCCACCGGAATAATTGGCGGTGAAAACATAGTTGTTTTTTTTTGTAACCGCCACATAGCAGGGATTATCGCCTCCTGTAAGTTCTGTATTGATCAGGCTAAGCTTACCGGCTTTTCTGTCGAAGGAAAATGCGCTAACGGCACTATTTGTTTTGCCAGCTGATTCAGTTACAGCATACACAAATCTTCCATTTGAAGAAACGGCAAGGTAGGATGGGTTTTCTATTTCTCCTGTAACGCTTACCTGTTCTGCTTTTCCTGTGTTGTAATTAAACTTGTACACATAAATGCCTTTGCTTCCAGTTCCCGTATAGGTACCAATAAACAGAAAACGCTCCTGGGCGAATGTACCCATGGCAGAGGTTAGCAGCAAGATCAAAAAAGTTAAACGCATAGCCGGCTTTT
>JBDTEB010000331.1:0-2500 GCA_039922795.1 Chitinophagaceae bacterium | reverse complement strand
GGAAGAAGAAAAAGGGGATAAGAGGGTCAACCAGGAAAGATCTGAGGAGGCCATTAGTACAGGTGCTTCGGTGATAGCCGCAGCCTGTCCCTTCTGCAATACGATGATGTCGGACGGGGTAAAGCTTAAAGAAAAGGATCAGGAGGTTCAGGTGCTGGATATCGCCGAGATGATTTATGCGTCGTTAAAAAAACAATAGCCTTATCCAGATTGTGAGGCCGGGTTACAAATAATGTATACTTAATAGCGAAAAAAAAAGGCTGCCGTAACTGGCAGCCTTTTTCTATTTATTTTGTCTAAACTATTTGATGGTTGGAATGCTGTCAAGAGCAGGAATATTTTTCTCCGCCCCGGTGTATCCAACGTTCTGATTGATCTGCCCATTCAGGTTGGCCTGGATAGAAATCGTTGGAACAGGCCATAACACGTGATACGGACTTATCACGTATTTGTCACCGTGATTGTTCACGATCTGCAGCCGATAAAAATTATTTTTCAGTATAACCCTGTCATAGAAAAAATTATCGGTCGAGAAATTAGCCAGCGTGTACACCTTGCCGTTATCTGCGGGCTTCCCTGTTTTTGCATAGAGGTAAGAGATGCGGGTAAGTTCCGTTTTACGTGGTTCCTCGTAATACAATTCACGTGCTCTTTCATCAAGTAGCGCTCCCATATTCGCCTGGCCGGCTGTGATAGGCGCACAATTGGCGCGCGTTCTGATCTGGTTGATATCTGCTGCGGCACTGGCAGCGTCACCTTTCCACAGATAAGCCTCGGCGCGAAGCAGGTAGGTTTCTGCCAGTCTGAAAAGATACCAGTCAGTATGTCCACCTGTCATTGGCCTGTTTTCCTGGTCAGAAATGAACATTTTATACTGAGGCCAGCCCCAATAGCTTCTGATGGTATCAGTACACAATACGCCGCCTGCTGAATTGCGAAGCTGTACGTTTTTTAAGTACCAGCTGTCGGAATTCGTTTTTAGTCCATTCTCGTTGTAAAGAAGATCTTCCATATTGGTCCAGTTTCCCCTGGCATGCCGGAGATCATTTGGATCGGACCAAAGTTCATACTGGAAATAGTTGCTAGGTCGTGAGCGGCCGATTCCTCTTCCGTAGAAATCTGATTGGATAAAAAGGTTTGGTGTCAACTGATCGGACGTCCCTTTTTTACCACTCGGAGCGTTAATATTGGTTCCCCAGAATGCGGTAGCATTGCGCATAATTTGAATACCGCCATCATAACCGCCGTCTCCGAAACGGTCGATGATCATATAAAGACCCTCTTTGTTGGCGGCGATAGACTTATTCTCCGGCCTGTGCAGGTCCCAGATAATGTTATGCGGGAGATAGACCGGATCTGAACTACCAGCGTCGAATACAACAGGAGCCTGTGATGACCCAAATGGAACTCTCATCAGAGAATAATTCGAGTTGTTAATGACGGCGTTTGCAGATGCGATCGCCTCGTCGAAGAGGCCTAAAGCAAGATTAACCTTGGTAAGCAAATGCCCCACGGCGCCTTTTGTTACCTCTCCCTTGTTTACCGCGTCTGAAGACCATAAGTAGGCAGAATCCAGATCCAACTTGATCTTTTTTAGGATAACCTCCCGTTTGGTAGTATAGAAATCCAGTTTAGGCTGTGTTACTTCAGACATGATTGCCGGCACATCGCCAAACTGGTTGGTAAGCCTGTAATATCGAAGGGCACGTTGAAAGTATGCTGCGCCGAGCACCTGAAGGCGTTCCGCAGGAGTTTTATACGTTGCATTGTCTAGCCGGGTGATTACGGTATTGGCATACTTGATTCCCTTGTAACCTTCAATCCAGTAGTAGTAGATCTTGTTGTGATCATCATCCTGCCGATTCACGAGGTCGGGCGTGATCTCAAGGTTCAGGTTTACTGCCGGGCCTGACTTGTCGGTTATTCCTTCTACGGTCAAATCTGAAAAAAGATTCTCCGTGAGGATTGGCGGATTTCCTCCATAATATTCAATCCTTGCATTTCTGGCACATGCAACAAGTGCGGATTTCATTGCCGCCGCATCCACATAGGTAAGATTTGGCTCGTAAAATGAAAGCGGGAGCGGTTTCAGGTATTCCTTCTTGCAGCTGCTCAGTCCCGATATCGATCCGATGATAATTGCTACCAGGAGCAATCGATGATATATTGTCTTCATGCTAAATTAATTGGTTTGATTAGAACGTGAGATTGATGCCTAATGAATAATACCGTGGTGGCGGCGTATTGCCATACTCTGAATCCCAGAAGGTCCAGTCAGGCTGATAGATCCCTGCATTGTTTACATTGGCATAAATCTTAAGTCCATCGATCCTGGCTTTTTGCAACAAGGCTTTCGGGAAGTTATACCCCAGTGCAACCGTGCTCAAACGGATGAATGAGCCTTTGCGATATACACTGTAGCTCGCGCTACCATTGCTTGAGAAAAGTCTTGAATAATTATTGATCGGGTTTTCCGCTGTCCAGTAGGGGACCTTGTAAG
>JBDTEB010000330.1:0-7342 GCA_039922795.1 Chitinophagaceae bacterium | reverse complement strand
CATGGGTTCCATTATTAAGTGCCTCGCCGGTGCCCCACTGCCAGTGCCAGTGCCAGTTATAAGGCACAATATTGTCTTTGTAAGGCATACGCGGCGCAGGTCCCTGCCACAGGTCCCAGTCCAGATTAGAAGGTACCGGTACAACCTTGCCGATACCAATAGAGCCCCTGTTATTTGTGTACCAGGTCTTGGCCATGTGCACTTTCCCTATCACACCATTATGCAATTCATTAATCCCCTGGGTCAATGTTACCCATGAGCGACGCTGGCTGCCCATCTGCACCACTCTTTTATATTTTCTTGCCGCGGCCACGGCCATCTCGCCTTCATGCGGATTGTGACAAAGCGGCTTCTCCACATATACATGTTTGCCCGCTATGCAACTTAAAATGGCTGCAGGTGCATGCCAGTGATCAGGTGGCGCCAGGTACATCGCATCCAGATCTTTGTCGGTAAGAATGGTGCGGAAATCTTTTATCGCTTTCGGCTCTTTGCCTACTGCTTTTTTTACCGCATTTATGCCTTTGGCAAGTGCCTTTTCCTCCACGTCGCAGATATATATCACCTCGGTATTCTTCTGCTTTGCAAAATTGGCGGCCATGCCCGACCCGCGCCCGTTCGCTCCCATAACCCCCACGGTTATGCGATCATTTGCACCGACGATCCTCGCATAACTTTTTGAAGAAAAACCCATCGCGCCAAGCGCCATAAAGGCACCCGTATTCCGTATAAATTTCCGTCTGGTATTATCCATGATGATTAAATTTAAAGATTTCTAATTTTAATATTTCTGTAATGAATCACGTCACCGTGTTCCTGCAGCAGGATAGGCGAACTGTTTGGCTCGGAAAACCCTTTTTCATTTTTGAACTTGCTTTCCGCGACCAACTTTTTAAACGCTTCGCTCCCCCTCTCGTATTCAAGCATTTTTTTGCCATTTAGCCAATGCTCTGCATGATTGCCTTTGGATATTATGCGTACGTGATTCCATTCTCCGAGCGGCATGACTTTTTTATCCGCAGAGGGTGGAATAAGGTCATAAAGAGCGGCCAGCGTTCGGTCTCCGTTCTTTCCCAGTTTGGCATCCACATGATTGGCATCGTCGATGATCTGGTATTCGCAACCCAGCGAACTGTTCTTTAAAAGGTGATATTTGATGCCGCTGTTCGTGCCTTTCTCCAGTTTAAAATCGAGCGTAAACTCAAAGTCGGTAAACTCGCGGTTTGTCACAATGTCCCCGCCATGACCGTGACCGGTTGTACTGAGCACACCGTTCGCGGCAACCCATCCTGAATCACCCATGGGTTTGCCATTGGCCTTCTGCCAGCCGGCGAAATCTTTTCCATCAAATAATAAAATCCATCCCGCTTTCTTTTCCTTTGCGGTAAGCGAAGGCTCCTGCGCTACTGCTGAAGCGGCCAGGCCAATCAGCAAGAAAAACAATACATTTTTTTTCATCTGTTATCCGGTTGAATTTATAATTGAGTGTATCCTTTATTCTGAGTGATCTTCATAGGGTTCGACTGCATTACGCTCGATGGTATGGGATAGCTGAGCATATCGTCACTCCAGATGAATGGAGCAAAACCATCGGCGGCCTGCTCGGCCACCATTACATCTTTTGCTCTGCCGGTTCTTACCAGATCGAACCAGCGATGATTTTCAAACGCGAGCTCTACCCTTCTTTCTTTTTCAATAGCCAATAAAAAGGCATTGTCATTTGCGAAGTCTGCTGTCGTGTAATCTTTTAACAGGTCGGCCGGTTTTGTAATGGCCGGATCACCCTTGCTGTTCCTCGCCCGTTGCCTGATCCTGTTTACATAAGCCAGCGCTTTTGCCTTATCACCGCCTGTGCGAACCAGCGCTTCTGCATCGAGCAACAAAATATCCGCAAGACGCAGCTCGATCCAGTTGTTGCCATTGTCACTTCCGCTGGAAGCTACATCATAATATTTTGTGACATAGCGTTCATTCTGCGCAGTACCACTTTTCGCGCTGATCCAGAAATCGCGCATCGACGTGAATTTCCTTGGATCGCCGGTGTTATAGGCACCAGACATATCGCCGGTGGGAGAATTCGAACCACCCTTATCACCCACAAGAACCACTTCCTTGTCGGAAAACCGGGGTGCAAAATCGTTGTTCCACGGATTGCCGGTAGCGCCATTCGCACTGCCCTTTTTATATTGTACTTCAAACAGCGATTCAACACTATTCTTTTTGCTCACATCAAAGAGATCCGAATAATTGGCTACAAGTGCGGCGCCTGATGTATTGATCACTTCTTCAGACTTTGCAATGGCCAATGCATAACTTGCATTTCCCTTGTTGAGCGGAAAACCTGCCATGGTCATATGCACCTTTGCCAGCAAACCCTTCGCCCCCCATTTCGTTACCCGGCCATTATCGGAAGCGCCGTATTTGGCAGGAAGGTTTTCTTCCGCATATTTAAGATCCTCAATGATGAACGAATACATCTCGTCGAGGCTAACCCGATTAAGCGCATAGGCATCTGCGGGAGAGATCTCCTTGTCTACCTTGATCACGCCAAGCAAATCTCCGGATTTTGAATATCCGCCAAAGACCCTGTTAAGCCAAAAATACATCAGTGCCCGCACAAACCGGGCCTCACCGATATATTGTTTTTTCAGCGCTTCATTGGTAAACTTGATCGACTCAATTCTTCCGATCACAATATTGGAACGCAGGATCACATTATAGCAGTTGTTCCAGCATCCGCTGAGGTAACCGTTCTCCGGCAGCAACGGCGAAGCAAATACGTCAATGCCATTTTCGTCTGCGGGGTTGCCACTGAGCCAGGAAAACGTAGTGTTGTCTGACCTGATCTCACCCAGTTTAATAAAAGTACTGTTGTACAGCGATCGGAGGTTACCATAGGCGGACAGCACCGCCTGGTTCATATCAGACTCTGTTTTGTAAAACCCCGATGAATTCAGGTTGGATGGCGGATTTAATTCGATAAAATCTTTTTTGCAGGACGCCAGTAGTATGATGCAGCAAATGGCAGGCAGTATATATTTCATGTGAATGGTAATGGTTGGTTAGAAAGATAGATTTAATCCCAGGATAATGCTTCTTGCGGCAGGATAACCGAGATAGTCGCCACCTCGCGTTAAGCCGTCGCCTTCGCTGCTGTTTTCAGGATCATACCCCGGGAACTTCGTCCACGTGAAAATGTTCTGGCCGGTAGCATACACCCGCAGCCCGCTGATCTTTATCGACTTGAATGCATTGGCCTTAAAATCGTAAGCCAGCGTCATGTTTCTTAGCCTTATGTAAGAGATATCCGTAACCCAGGCGGAGGAAGGATCCCGCTGCCATCCGGTAGGATTACGGGTTGCCCTGAAGTGCTCGCCATCACCCACATCGGTAACGCTTCTCCAGCGGCCCGTCTGTTCAATTAATGCGTTTCTGTCACCGTGATAAATGCCTACCATTCGTTTAAAGAAACTGAACGCTTCCGCGCCATAAGTATAAGAAAGCTGGGCAGAGAGCGTGAAGTTTTTGTAGGAAAAATTATTGCTGAAACCTCCGGAAAATTTCGGCTGATTGTTCCCTATGATCGCCTTGTCTGTCTGATCAAGTTTACCATCTCCGTTTACATCCTTGTATCGCCCGTCACCAACCTTGTCGGCAGGAAGATGCGGACTTTGATCCAGTTCCTTTTGTGTGGTAAATACTCCCTGGTACACATAGCCGAAGTAACTGGCTATGGGATGGCCGGGAAGGGTAATAAATGCGTTGTTTGCATTTGGTGCGCTAGCATAGATCGGCTGACCGCCCGGACCCACCTCCAACACCTCGTTCTTGTTAAACGCAATATTGAAATTACTCGACCAGTTGAATTTACCGATCATATTTTTTGTCGTCAGCAAAAATTCAAGGCCGGTATTTAATACTTTACCAATGTTCTGGATCTGGTTGGTATAACCTGTCACCGTAGGCACGGGAACATTCAGCAAGAGGTCGATGGATTTACTGCTGTAATAGTCACCTTCAAGACGAATCCGGTTGTTAAATAATCCGAGGTCGAAGCCCGCGTCGGTCTGCAATACTTTTTCCCAGCCCAGGTTTGCATTCGGCACTGAGTTTGGGTTCACGGTATTTTGCACTGCATCACCTGTAGGGTAGAAACCGGTACTGAGCAGTCCGATGGAAGAATAATTCCCTATCCTGTTATTACCTGCGATACCATAACTCACCCTCACTTTCAGGTCGTTGATCTTGTCAGTAATATTTGCCATGAATTTCTCCTGGCTGATTCTCCAGGCCGCAGATACGGAAGGGAACACACCCCATTTTTTATTGTCGCCGAAACGGGATGACCCATCGGTTCTTACCGTTGCCGTGAACAGATAACGACTGTCATAGGTATAGTTGGCACGCGCGAAATACGACACCATGGAATAAGCCGACTTCGTGGTGGACAACTGATAAATATTACCGGCATTTAGCGTTTGAATATTATCGTTTGGAAATCCTCTCGCTTCCCCATAGAAATAATCGTTGCTGTGTTTTTGCGAACTAAATCCACCCAGCAGGGTAAGATCATGTTTATCGGCAAATTTCTTTGCATAGTTGAGCGTTTGTTCCACTACCCAGTCATAGTCAGTATTCTTCTCATCGCTTGCCTGCGCAGGTCTAGGACCTTTTGACGCGTCAAGATCAACGGTGGATGGCTGATATCCTTCAAGCGCATTGTCTTTTATGCTTCCGTTGATATTAATGCGGTATTTCAGGTCTTTTAGCAGATCCCACTCTGCATAAATGGTTCCCAGCCAGCCATATTTCTTACGGAAAGATTTAACCTGTTGTGCGATACCGATCGGACTGGCCACATCACCGGGAAGGATCTCAGGGTTGCGCACCATCGATCCGTAACTTCCATCAGGATTACGAAGCGGAAACATCGGAGGCAGCTGAAGCGCGAACATGATAGGCGAATATTTTCCGTTCACCTGTTCATTGCCGTTAGCATAAAATGCGCTGAGGTTCATCCCGACTTTAAAGGTCTTTGACAACTTTGACTCTACATTGCTACGGAAATTATACCGCTGGTAATTGGTATTGATAACTATACCATCCTGCTTCATATAGCTTCCCGAAAAAGAATAGCTGGTTTTGTCGCTACCGCCCATGGCCGATACCTGGTACTGCTCGATATTAGCGTTGCGAAAAAGAAGATTCTGCCAGTTATTATCTTCCATTTGCGACACCGATTGCGGATCGAGGAAATTATATTTATAGCCATTTTTCCCATCGGGGATCGCGTATAAGGTGGAAGAGCTGGGATATAAGCCGCGCCTTGTATTTGGGTCGTTAATAGTATGCGCTGTTTTATCGGGGTCGCTGGCAATGATCGACTGGTCCAGCCAGGCCTGGTTTCTTCCATCCATAAACCATTGCACATACTGGTCGCGGTTCATTACCCCAATACTTTTACTGTTTTGCTGCAGACCCTTGAAGGCACTGAAGTTGACTGATGTTTTGCCCGACTTTCCTCTCTTTGTGGTAATGATCACCACCCCATTGGCGCCGCGCGAACCATAGATCGCTGTTGACGAGGCGTCCTTCAAAACCTGCAGGCTTTCCACGTCGGAAGGATTGATCAGGTTGAATGCGGACTCTTCCATTGGATAGCCATCGACCACATAAAGCGGCGAATTCGATTGGGTAATGGAACCTGTGCCGCGAACCCGAATAGACAGTCCCTCGCCACCCGGGGCGCCGCTGATCTGCTGCACCTGTACGCCAGCCATTTGTCCGGCCATTGCTTCACCAAAATTCGATGCAGCTCTTTCTTTAAAATTATCTGCGGAAAGAGTAGCGACGGCTCCGGTGAGGTCGGATTTTTTCCGGGTGCCATAACCGACGACCACCACATCGCTCAACTCGGAGGTTGCCGACGTAAGTACGATGGTAAACGTTGTTTTGTTACCAATGAGTACTTCATATTTTTTAAACCCGATGTAGGAAACCACCAGGGTGGCACCCGAGGGATTTACATCTTTTAATTCAAAACTTCCGTCAGGCTTGGTGGTTGTTCCCTGCTGGGTTCCCTTCACCTGCACGGAGGCCCCATCCACTGGTGTGCCGTCCTGGCTGGTAACTCTTCCAATAAGAGTCGGAAAAGCTTGCGCAACTATCGTTTCCGCAGAAACCTCCATGGCAATTCCTTGCGGCTGGTATGGCTTCTTCTGAAGAATAACAAATTGTTCCTTATAAATCCACGCAATATTCCTGGGAGTAAATATTTCTCCAAGCAGGTCATCAAGTTTTACTTTCCCTCCATGCACGCGCACTTTCTCCTTGTCGTTGAGTACGTCGTTACTGTAAAAAAGCGTAAGTCCGGTTTGGGTTTTGATTGTTTTAAACAGTTCGGAGAGCGATGTATAATCTTTGCTAACTACGATCCAGCGTTGTTCAATCTTCTCTGCAAAGGAAGATAGGCAGGAGACAAGAAGAAGAAGGATAATGAGAAACGGAGTTAGTCTTTTACTCGAGTTCGCTGGCAAGAAATTCATAAGCAATCGTTTGTTGGATTTGAAAAATGAAACGTGTAACTATGACAATGCACTGATCTAAAACGGGTGAAGGCTGAGGAAAAAATATGCTGATATCAGCAGTTTATTGAAAGCCAAATTCGAATGCTGGTTACAGGCAGGCAATCGTGCTCATTCATTTACTATCGGAAAGTGACCACTCCGTTGCTGTACTGAAGCGGGATATTATTGGAAAGCTTCAGGTTGTCGAGAAAGAGTTCTACGGGCTGGTTCTTCCATATCTCTCCACTGAAAGTCTTTTTGCTGCCCGAGGGATTCTCGAAAACCACTTTTACTTTATACCAGCGCATCAATAAGGAGGAGAGATCATGAAGGGAGGCGTTACGAAAATTGAACCGACCCTTCCTCCAGGACAACACTTCTGTTTCATCAAATTTTTCTACACTGATTTTGCCACCGGCTTTTGAGGTACTGGCTTCGAAGCCCGCCTTCAATTGCACTTTTGTCATTGCATTGCTGGCAACCACAGAACCCTCCACCAGTGAAGTTTTGGTGAATGAACTGTCGTATGTATTCAGGTTAAAGACAGTACCCAAGACCCGGATCTCGCTTCCGCGGGCATGGACGATGAAGGGATGATCTTTGTCTTTTGCCACTTTAAAATAGGCTTCACCTTCAAGGTAAACTTCCCGGGTTTTACGTTTAAACTGAAAAGGAAATCGAAGAATCGTTTTCGAGTTCATCTCGATTTTCGTACCGTCAGAGAGTGTGAGCGAATAATTTTTTGTTCTGGGGACGGATAAAATATTCAGGCTGGT
>JBDTEB010000329.1:0-8344 GCA_039922795.1 Chitinophagaceae bacterium | reverse complement strand
TCAGCACAATATCCATCTTGTTTTCAGCCAGCATTTTCTGATAATCGGCGTAGAGTTTCGGAACCTTTCCTGACTTCTGTCTTTTACTCACCATATCCCCCGCTGCATTCAACTGATTTTTGTCGGCATCGCAAAGTGCCACCACGTTTACATCAGCTACCTGGATCAGTCGGAAGAGATCACTTTTTCCGTACCATCCTGTGCCTATCAGTCCAACCTGCCAGGTCTTGGCTGCATTAATAACAGAGAACCCGCTGGCATCGAGTGCAGATAACGCAAGTGTTGCTGTTGTGGCTTTGATGAAATCCCGGCGATTGAATGGAGATATGCTCATGGCGAAAAATAACTGTGGGTGATAAGTTAAAGATAAGAGAGGTAAACAATTTTTTGTAATAAAAAATGCCATACTTCAGAAAGTTACCTGGCCCGCCAAATAAGTCAAAAAGGTTTTGTTTATTTTTTTATCTTGTTCCGTTATCGCCCGGAATTAATGATTTGTTGATACCGGCCCTACCGAAAGCTAATAATACGATTGTTTCTTTGCCACCAATTTTCAAACCAAGACTAAACGAAATGAGAATGAACTGCTCTCCAAGGCGTTGCATGCCCTATTTGCTTGCTGCAACGTTAACCGGATTTTGTTCTGCAAGCCCCGGTACTATCCGCGCTACAGGCCACACCGGTACAAAAATTAATTTTTACAAGGCTGACCCTATCAGGGGAACCGTAATTGACGCGGTCACAGGAAAGCCTTTATCCGGCGCCAGCATCAGCATCAAAGGCGGTTCGCAGCAAACCCTTACCAGTGCAGAAGGTCGGTTCACCATTACAGGAGCTACGAATACTGCTGTTCTGGTGATCACTTATGTTGGCTACACTACACAGGAGATAAATGCCAGCAGCACAACGGTAGTCAGTGTCTCCATGATCCCTGCATCTGCCGACCTCGCGCAGGTGGTGGTGGTTGGTTACGGAACACAAAACAAAAGAGATGTGACCGGATCGGTGAAATCACTGCGGGCCGATGCCTTCAACAAAGGAATCATCAATACACCCTCGGAACTGCTTCAGGGAAAGGTAGCAGGCGTAAATGTTACTTCTGCCAGCGGTGAACCCGGAGGAAATACGCAAATCACGGTTAGAGGACCTGGGGGAATAAGGACAGGTAGCACGCCGCTTTTTGTGGTTGATGGATTGCCACTTGACAATTCGGGTACGGGGGGCGCCGGTGATCCGCTAACATTTATCAATCCTGCGGATATCGAGTCTATGGACGTGTTGAAAGATGCATCCGCGACAGCCATCTACGGTACACGCGGAGCCAACGGGGTAATATTGATTACTACGAAAAGAGGCAAGGCCGGAACTTCCACGCTTAACTTTACCACCAGCCTGGGAGTTTCAAAAGTCGCGCACCTGTTGCCGGTGTTAACGGCAGACCAGTTTCGCGTTGAAGTGCCTAAGCTGGGCGGAGCGCTGGATGATCTGAAAGGATCCACTGACTGGCAAAAGGAGGCTTTTAGAACGGCTACCACGCAGAATTACAACCTTAATCTCAGCGGTGGCGCCGACAGGCTAAGTTATTACGCATCTTTTGGAGCCCAGATGCAACAGGGAATCATGAAGAAAAATTCGCTGGACCGCTATTCAGGAAGGTTTAACGCAACCCAGCGCTTTTGGGACGACAGGCTGATCATCGATGCCAACCTCAATGTCACCAATACAAAAAACAACCGTCCTCCTTACTCAAATATCCTGGGTGACGCCATCGGGAACAACCCGACCTATCCTGCCTATGATGCCAATGGTAATCCGGCCATCTATCAGAATATAAATAACCCGTTGATCTACCTCAATCTTGACAGAGACATCACGACCATCAACCGTGTTCTAGCCAGTATTTCCCCTTCCCTCAGGCTGGTGAAGGGCCTGGTGTACAAAGTGAATTTCGGTGTGGATGTCTCCAATGCCACGCGCGATGTGGAAGCGCTTCCCAATGCAGTACCACTTCGTGATGGCAGGCTGGATACCTATTACACCAATAACCGCAATACACTGATAGAGAATTATCTCACCTATACGCTGAAAACCGGCAAACACGATATATCGGCCCTCGCAGGACATTCCTATCAGAAAATTTATTTACAGGGCAGAAATTACAGCATCAATAAATTTCCCGTTAATAGTATTGACCCGTTTTATAACCCGGGAGTGGGAACTGAATTAACGCTAGCAAACAATCGTCCGGGAGGTTATGCGGCAATAAATGAATTGCAGTCGGTATTCGGCAGGGCAACCTATCAATACAACAACAAGTACCTGCTTACGGCAAATTTTCGTGCCGACGGATCATCAAAATTTGGATCGAACAACCGCTACGGTTATTTTCCTTCCTTCTCACTGGGATGGAAAATTTCTGAGGAAGATTTCATGAAAAATTCTTCCGTGTCAAACCTTAAACTCCGCGCAGGCTATGGCCTTACCGGTAATCAGGAAATTCCAAACAAGATCACACAAGCAACAACAACATCTACTGTCACAAGCACTACAAGCTATCCGTTACTGCCTACCGGTCCTTACCCCTCAGGAACCATCTATGGAAGAGTTCCAAATCCGGATATTCAATGGGAGGTTTCAAAGCAGGCAAATGTTGGGCTTGATTTCGGCTTCCTTAATGGTTCTCTGACAGGAACGGTGGATGTCTTTCGTAAAGTCACCAGCAATATACTGCTGCTGTCGATACCAGCAGATCCGGTGCAATCCGCTCCAAACGTCTGGCTGAATGTTCCGGATATGACGATTACCAATAAGGGCGTTGAATTTGAAATGGATTACCGGCATAAATCGGCAACCGGCATTACGTATAATGCAGGCGGCAACGTAACCTATATGAAAAACATTGTTGAACACTCGCCATACACCGTGATCCCCTCCGGCTCTGCTTCCGGTTCGGGGCTTACCTCGGCAACCGTAAATGGCTATATCAACAATCAGCCAATTGGCACATTCTTCCTTAAACAGTGGACTGGTTTTGACGCAAACGGCATCAGCACTTATCTTGACACTGACAAGGATGGTATTGTCACCGATAAGGATCGTGTATCATCAGGTACCGCACTCCCCAATCTCATCTACAGTTTCTATGGAGGCGCTTCCTTTAAAGGGTTTGATCTGAATGCGAATTTCAATGGTGTATCTGGAAATAAAATTTACGACAACACGGCAAACGCCAGTTTTTATAAACTGAAATTGTCGAAGAACGTGAACACAACGGCAGAGGCAATCGCCGATCCCAAAGAATCGGTAAACAATTCGGCACCGGTAAGTACCCGCTATCTGAAAGATGGTGCCTATCTGCGTCTTAATAGCATGGTGCTGGGTTACACATTCAATACCGCGAGTATGGGTGTCAGCAAATACATTTCCGGTATTCGTTTGTCAGTCACCGCACAGAATCTTTTTGTTTCGACGAAGTACGATGGCTATGACCCGGAGGTAAATACCGACAGGCAGGTGAACGGGGTTTTATCATATGGTATCGATTACCTGAGTTATCCCAAAGCCAGATCGGTCATCTTCGGATTAAATGTTTCATTTTAAAAATTTCCCCATGAAAAATAAAATTTTAAGCCTGCTGCTACTGGCCGGTTTCACGGTCACCAATAGCTGCAGTAAACTCAACGAAAAGGTTTTGGATGAAAATTTGACTGTAGCGGGTCAGTCAGAAAAGCAAAAAGCTGATGGACTAATCGCCCCGGTTTACGCACTTTTACCAAACATTTTCCTTCATACCAACTATTTCACCTTGCAGGAAATTTCCACGGACGAAGCCATCCTCCCTTATCGTGGTGGAACGGATTGGGGAGATAACGGGATCTATCTTAACATGCACAAGCATGAAACCATCAATTCCGATGTAAACGTCGGCAGTACCTGGACCAACATTACCCAGTCAATCGCCAGGTCGGTGGTGGCCATCAACAACCTGTCTGGAAATACCGATGGCAATGCGAAAGTTTACCTGGCAGAGGCACGTGGAATGCGGGCCTACTATTCCATGATGACCCTCGATCTTTTTGGAATTGTTTTTCTGAAAGAGACGCCCCAGGGTATCTCAAAAATCATCCGTGGAGAAGAAGCGATTGCCTATATAAAATCTGAACTGCTGGCCGTTGAGCCGGTACTTGACAATACAACCGGCCCCGGCCGCCTGACAAAGGCTGCTGTATGGGGACTACTCGCAAGACTTTATTTGAACGCCGCCGTTTACCGCGATGTCTATGCTACCAGTTTTACCTTCAAGCCAGAAGACATGGACAAGGTGGTAGAATATTGCGACAAGATCATCAGCTCCGGAACCTACGCGCTTGCAGCTGATTATTTCTCGCTTTTCAACGATAACAATCATACAAACAAGGAATTGATCTTCGCTGTTGATCAGCGGGCAGACTTAAACGGCCACAACCGGATGGCTTATTTTTCCATTTCAGGTGACCAGTTTCCACTGCCTGCATATCCTGCCGCGAATGGTACCGATGGCCCCGGCATTACATCGGATTTCTACCAGTCATGGGTAACCGCTAATGCACCACTGGACCCCGCTGCCGCTGACCCGCGCTTTTATCGTCAAAACGTAGGAAGATATACCAACCCGGGTGATTCCTGCGTGACGGATGTAGCCTTCAATATCAACCGTGGAATCCTGCGCGGACAACAATACGGACTGATCAGGACAAATGGTGTCTTTGAAAAATGTGCCGACGGCAAATTCAGGGTGGGTCCTCTTTTTTATGTAACACGCAGCAAACCCACTATGGCTGTGAATTTCACGGAAACAATCAATTACACCGTGGCAGGAAGTAATTATAACACAGGTTTTCGCGTGGAGAAATATGAATTCAGCAGAACTTCCACAAGCGGAAGAAATTTCGGCGAGCATGATATCGTGATACTTCGGCTGGCTGATATCTACCTGATGCGTGCTGAAGCAAAACTCCGCAAAGGGGATGCACCTGCAGCGCCGCTGGCGGATGTAAATACCGTGCGCGCAGCAAGAACATCCTCCGGCAAACCTGCTGCGCCATTGACTATGCTCACTCTCGACCTCCTGTTTCGGGAGAGAGGTTTTGAGTTTTATTGGGAAATGGTTCGCAGACCCGATATGATCCGTTTTGGAAAATATGAAGGAACCTGGACGGAAAAAACAAATACCGATGTGAAAAAAAGGATCTTCCCGATACCGCAGACAGCGATTGACGGTGCTTCGAATTTGCCGGGATACCTGGTTCAAAATCCAGGGTACTAGGCAGGGTCTGTATTCAAATATTCAATATTCAACGCGCATGTTCAATGGGCGATTAGCGGGACGGAGACCAGAGAATATTAAATACTTTCCCATTACTATATTGCCGCTTTCATCCCTAAAAAAAAAAGCTTCGCGACACATGTCACGAAGCTTTTTTTGTTAAATCCCGAATCGGTAAACTACAATTGTTTTTCGCCTTTCCAGGTATTATTTGATGGATTAACATCCGGAAGATGTTTGTCGGGGTCGATTGTAACCATTTCAAGTTTTGAAGTTGAAGGATACAAAAAGCGCCAGGTTGCTCCATGCTGCCATACTTCCACAGGAAGTTTTATCCGCCCGGTTTTACCGTTGGATTCTTTCACTTCTACAGTAACTGGCATCGCGAGCTTCTCAAGATTCATAATCGTGATGATCGAGCCTTTCGTCGAATCCTTGTTTACGTAATCAACCCCGGTTACTGTCTGATCGAGTTTCCAGTTTTCCAGGAACCAGCCTCTCCAGAACCAGTCCAGCGTTTCACCGCTGTAATTTTCGATAGCATGGAAAAAATCAAAAGGAGTTGGATGTTTGAACGCCCAGTTGTCGATATAATAACGCATGGCTTTATCAAATCTTACTTCACCCAGCACTTCTTCGCGCAGGATGTCAAGTCCCATGGCCGGATTGTTGTATGCCGTGCTTCCAAGATTCTGCTGGCCTACCACATCAGGGGTGGTGAAAATACTTTCCGACCTGTCGCCAAAGGTAAACGCTGCATTGCGCTGGCGATTTACACCTGCACGATAAAATTCGCCCTTATTGAAATATTTATCTGCGATACCATTGATAAACGTATTGAAACCCTCATCCATCCACGGATATTTTCTCTCATTGCTACCTACGATCATTGGGAACCAATTGTGTCCAAACTCATGACTGGTGACGCTCCAGAGACCTTGTTTTTGAGAACGCTGGGAACAAAATACGATGCCGGGATATTCCATTCCACCAACTATACCGGCAACATTCACAGCCACAGGATAAGTGTAGGGAAACCAGTGTTCGGAATAATGCTCGATACAACCCTTTACAAATTCGGTGGACCGTTTCCATCCCGAATCTTTCGCGCTTTCCACAGGATAAACTGACATCGCCAGGGCCTTTTTGCCATTCGGAAGATTCATTCTCGCCGCATCCCATACAAATGCTGAAGACGAGGCCCAGGCCACATCACGGGCGTTAATGCATTTAAATTTCCAGGTAAGTTTCGATTTTGAAGGCCGCGACGAAGGCTCGGTTACTTCAGCTTCCGTGCGAAGCATAACGGTTTTGTCGCTTTGCTGGGCCTGCTTGTAACGTGTTATTTGAGTTGGTGTAAGCACTTCCGAAGGATTTTGCAATTCACCGGAACCGACAACTATATGAGAAGCCGGTGCAGTGATGGAATATTCGAAGTTTCCATATTCCAGGTAGAACTCACCCTGCCCAAGATAGGGGAGGGTATTCCATCCATAAACATTGTCAAACACGCACATGCGGGGGTACCACTGGGCGATTTCGTAAATCCAGCCATTGTTGGTTTTGATCCTGCCCATACGGTCTGTGCCATATTCAGGGATATGAAAAGTGTAATTTATCTTGATCCTGATAGAATCGCCATTCGCTTTAAGCGCTTTGGGAAGTAGCACCTGCATTCTCGTGTCGGACACCGTGTAATTAGCCTTCTCTTCCTTGCTGCCCCTGAGCAGGGTTACAGAACTCAGTTTATACCCCCCGTCGAAATTATTCTTGTTAGCCCAACGGCCTCCCGTTATTAATGTTGCAGCAACGCCTCTTGAATTCTGACTGTAAATATTCTGATCCATTTGCAGCCAGAGAAAAGGAAGAGTCTGCGGACTGTTGTTCTTATAAGAAATGATCACCGATCCGGTGATGGAACTATCCTCCTCGCTGATAGCCACATCGATCTTGTAACTGGCAGCGTTCTGCCAGTATTTTGGACCAGGGGTACCGTTGGCTGCCCGGATATCATCACCATAAGATGGATAAAACAATGGCGCAAAGGCTTCGTGCTGATCATATTTCGAAGCAAGGGCCGAACCCGCCGGCGGGGGTTGCACCTGTGCAAAAACGCCCGATGACAAGGCCACCAGGCCTGTTAAAGCCAAAACTGATTTTAACTTCATGAAGAACGATTGATTGTTGAAATAATTATGATAAGAAAAATACATGATAACGAGGCGCAGGGTTGCAGACAGTGTAGACAAAATTTTAAGATATTATAGTCCGGAAATTGTTCAAAATATGCCTGACGCGAATATAAGAGTAAGATCGTGAATTGCTGGTTAATCTCTTTTATCCCATGGAATAGGCGCCGGAATTGCCGGGCGACCTTTTTGAGACCCAACACGATTTTTGACGGGAGCGAAAATAAGTTCGTAATATGAGCTTTTATTGCGACGTATAACCAGGCAAAAAATACCCCCTCATGAAGTCCCGACTGCTTTCTATGCTATTGATTATGCTCTCTTATGTACTTCCGGCGCAACTGCCAAGGGTATTTATCCTTGACGCCAACCACATGGCCGAACTGAGATTGAAAGCGGTGACAAAAGAGAAAGGGATACTTGACCATCTGGACAGCCTGAAGAAAGAAGCGGATCATTTCCTTAAAATGAAGCCGGTTTCCGTAATGGATAAGAATATCATTCCACCCAGCGGCGACAAACACGATTACATGAGCCAGGCTCCCTATTTCTGGTACGACAGTTCCAAACCAAACGGGCTGCCATATCTCAGAAAAGATGGCGTGCGCAATCCTGAGATCAACAAGATTACAGATCATGTCACAATGGATAAAATGCAGGAATCCACCCGCATCCTTTCTCTGGCCTGGTACCTCTTTGGTGAGCAAAAATATGCTGCGAAATGTGCCTCGCTTATTCGTACCTGTTTTCTGGATAAAGCGACAAAAATGAATCCTAACCTCGATTACGGTCAGGGCATTCCCGGAATAAATACCGGGAGGGGAATTGGTATCATCGAAACGAGATCATT
>JBDTEB010000328.1:0-3067 GCA_039922795.1 Chitinophagaceae bacterium | reverse complement strand
CTATAAATTGGAACAGCCGGTAAATGGGATTCGATGATCCTATATAGTTCCCCGCGACAAAGGCATCCGGATAAAGATCCATTGTCCAGTACACGAGTTTTTTCCTGGAAAATCTTCTAAATAGTTGAAACCAGAAGAAAAGCAACGGCGGGTCTGTCATCACAATGACAAAATCGGCCTTAATCCCCGAAGTCGCTACACGTAGCCTGAAGCCATCAACCAATCCCGCCAGGAGGCGGAGTACGGGTGATCTGCCTGAATAAATCTCCCGAAGATTTTTAACTGCATACGGCAGTTCTACTTTGATCCTATCATTCCCGGCCAAATAGTCTGCTGCAATACAAACAAACTGAATCTGTAAGCCTTGGTTAAAAAGATAGTCCGCAAGTTCTTTGGCAAGCTGGCCCGTTATAGCATTGCTGGATGGTCCAAATTTGTTGACAATGATCAGTTTTCTCATACTCACGGCTTCATTCAAAGGACTGCTTCAACAGTCACATATAACGCGAATCCCGCTTCAGGCGGTGATTTCTCTGGTGCGAACTTCTTTGGCAGGGTTTCCCTGGTAAATTTTATAACTCTCAAGATCTGACGTAGCTACCGATGCTACTGCGAGAACAGCATGGCTGCCGCAAACTACCCCGGGACAAACCACGGCCTTTGCCCCTATCCAAACGCCGTCATGCAGAATAATTCCTTTAACAATAAGGTCAAAAGATGTCTTGAGATAATTATGATTTCCCGTTAAAAGCATAGCACCCTGGGACAGACAAACATTTTTTCCCAATACCACCGATGTGAGATTATCAATCCATACATTCTCGCCTATCCAGCAATTGTCTCCTATCTCAAGCAACCAGGGATACTTAATATTGATTCCCGGTTTAAGCACAACCTTCTCACCAATTTTTGCACCAAAAGATTTCAGGAATGCTATTTTTAATCCGCTGAATATATTTAGCGGGTTGATAAAAAACATTACGTTGATCAAATACCAGAATAATTGTTTCAGCTTTGAGGCGCCAATTTTTTTTCGGTACCAGTCATTGTTATACCTGTTAAAATCAACATCTTGATTCATTTGCTTTTGTCATTGAAATAGTTGCAAATATTGTTTTTTGAGCGGAGCTATATCAGTGTATGTGGAAGCAAACGTCCAGCAAGATTTACAATAGCTGTCAAATACTTCCTGGTTCCAATTCACTGCGGTTAAGATTGCCTTCATAAAACGCTCTTCCTCTGCCAGCGGAATATCCCAGCCAGCATGTTTCGATTCAAGCTGCTTCCACGGAGTAAGGTCACTAATCAGGACGGGTCTGCCATTCAAAAGGGATTCGAATATAACATGCCCGAAATTTTCTCCAACGGTTGGCAGAATAAAAAGGTGGTGGGAACGGTAGATCTCATGCAATAGATTATTCGGCACCGGCCCAAGGAAATTCACCTTTATATTGGAAGGTAAAACGGCTATTACTTCTTTACATTCCTCCCAGTAGTCAGGATCTTCAACCGGCCCTGCAATGGTCAACTCGATATTGACTTTAACGCGCTGCAACAGGTTAAGCAGGTAAAGAAGATTTTTTGTTTTGCATACCCTGGCAATAAAAAGGCATTTCAGGAAACCGGTTTCTTTAGGCAGAAAGAAAACGGGATCTTGTTTCGATGCCGGAAAATCATCTACAAAAGATATCTGCGCATTTTTTCCAAACATCTGTTTTATATCTTCCAGTTCGGTTTTATCCGTTGCATGAAACAATATGCGTTTGTGGAACCCTCTGACTTTAAAAGCATGAAAAAACAATTTTTTCTTCATCCTCTTAAACTGCAAAGCGCCGGAATGCAACATTCCCCTTGGAGCAAGTACAACATGAACAATCCAGTTGTCGAATCGGCAAACTTCCAATGGCAGCAGGCTAAGGTTAAATGAGAACATGCTGTTCAGATATATAATATCGGGTTTTTGCGACCTGATAAGTGACCTGATTGATTTATACCCCCGATTTTCCGGAGACAAATACATGACCTGGATCTTGTCTTCAAACCTGTTCCATTGATCTGGAATAATTTCATCATATGGTTGGTCGTTGCCAAGATCCCTGTCAGTGGTCACAACCATAACCTGTAACTCCTGCTGTAATGCGGAAGCCAGGTTTACACAGGATTGGATTTGTCCGCCTGCTTTAAATCCCGGAGCAAACCAGTCAACGAAAATCATAAGTTTTTTCATCGTCAGATTAATAATTTATGCATATTTACCTGCGTAGAGATTTTCGTATAATTTCAGGTACTGACCGGCTATTATTTGAGGATCGAAGCGTTTGCAGTTCTCCAATCCATTTTTCACCAGACTGTCACGGTATGAGTCATCATCGATGATTTTTCTGATACCGGCAGTTATCTCACCAACCTGTAGAGGATTGACCAACAGTGCAGCATTGCCGGCGACATCCGGCATGGAAAGAATATTGCTGGTGATAACTGGTCTTCCTACTGCATTGGCTTCCACGATCGGCATGCCAAAACCCTCGTAGGTAGAAACAAAAGCAAGCATGTCGCATTTCTCGTACTGTTGAATCAATTCATGAGCCGTGAGATCATAGGCATTAGTGAACTCAATCTTGTATTCATTCAGTCTTGTACTCATCTCTTCTGTCAGCCGCCCTACAATATTAAGTTTGCAGACCAAGTTTTTTACGGCTTCGATCAGGCGTAAAACATTTTTGTTTTGTGTGGTGCCGACCAGTAAAATTTCAGGTTTCACTTTATTAAATATTTTTGCCATCGGCAGAAATTCCGGGGAGACTGCAACCGGAACAACAAAAATTTTTTCTGCAGGATAAGAAGTATAGCGGCGCAGTTCGAGACTAGTTGCTTCGGATACCACAGTAATCAGTGCACACTTTTTAAGCGGGAGCGTAATCCAGAAAAGCTTAAGCAACTGGTGTTTCAAGCCCGTAGAGTCAGACAACATGCCGCAATCATGGATGGTGAGCAAGGTATTTCGCTTTTTCAACAATATCGTGGCAAAATGAATGTCGCCAGTGACGTGGTTAACGTCGCCCTGATT
>JBDTEB010000327.1:0-9164 GCA_039922795.1 Chitinophagaceae bacterium | reverse complement strand
TTTACGTCGCCTGTGGCCTTGCTTTGATCAGGCGTGTCCTCGTAAATAAAAGAAGCCTCCAGCTCCGTTTGCATATAATTATCCGGCGAATGAGCAAAGCCTTCCTCAGCCTTTCGTTTCGCATATAACTTGATCAGGTCGAAAGCGATTTCTTTAACCTTGGTCTTGGTTTTTTCTTTCAGTTTATTCCATACATCACTGCCGATCTTGTTAATCTTGGGCACTGTTCCTTCCTTTCCGGTGTATTTGGAGATCTTATGAAGTGAGTTGATATTTACATACAGGATATCGTTATCCCTGTATATAATTCTCACGGCTTCCTGTATGCGCCCATTCGCTTCTATCTTCTGCAGCCCGCTGTAAGTGCCCACTCCGTGATCGATATGCGTAACATAATCTCCCGGTTGCAGATCCCTCAGCGTACGAAGCGTGATGGCCTTGTTCTTATTATAAGCCTGTTTGACTTTATATTTATGGTATCGCTGAAAGATCTGGTGATCGGTATAACAAACAATCTTGAGATCGTCATCGATAAAACCTTCGTGAATGGACACGGGTACCGGAATAAAAGGGATCTCCGTTTTCAGGTCTGTAAAAATGCTGTGCAGGCGTTCGAGCTGGCGTGGATTATCGGCAAATAAATAAATACTGTATTTTTTTGCTTCCCATGATTTTAGGTCTTTTATCAGCAGGTCGAACTGGCGGTTGAACGCAGGTTGTTCTTTGGTGGCAAATTCAAGAAGTTCGGTCTTCCTTTCATCACCGGCAGCGTTGAAGTTCGAACTGTATCCAAATTCAACGACATGCTTCTGCAACATCTGATCATAAAGCGTGGAGGTATCGGTAAAATCCTTTGGACTGAGATCAGCTTTCTCCTGGTTTTCGTCATCCTGCGGAGATGCCAGTTCCTTTCGTTCGAAAAATTGCTGTAATTCATCTTCCTGGTCCACGAGTTTCTCTTTGATCACATCCCAGTCGTGAAGCCAGATGACCGTTTTTTCCGGAATAAATTCAAGCAGCGATACTTTTTCTTCGTCACCAAAGTGGGTTTCGATATTCGGGATGATGGATACCTGCAATAGCTTTCTTTCACTTAGCTGGGTTTCGGGATCGAAAATCCTGATCGAATCCACCTCATTTCCAAATAACTCGATCCGATAAGGTTTTTCATTTCCGAAGGAATATATATCGAGGATGCCTCCACGAAGGGCAAACTGTCCCGGTTGATATACAAAATCAGTCCGTTCGAAGTTATAGCCGTTCATCGTGCGCATCAGCCCATCGGGATCAATCGTTTCAGCTGTGCGGATATTGATGATGCTATCGGCCAGCGCTTTTTGAAATACCACTTTTTCCGCGAGTGCTTCGGGGTAGGTAATGATCAGTTTCTTGTTACCGCCAAGGCTTAATTTACTTAGAGCCTCCGTACGAAGCATCACGTGGCTGCTATTAAGAATGCTGTAATTTTTCCTGTTCTTAAAAGAAGATGGGAAGTAAAACAGGTCAAGCGCCCTGGTAAGATTTTCCAGTGTATTATGAAAATAAGCTGCTTCCTCTGCGTCGTTCAACACTACGAGATGGTTCAGTTGATTACTCGACTCGTGCTGGAAAATCGCGCTTAGAATAAATTCCGGAGAACTCCCACGAAGGTTCTTAAGGTAAACCTGCGACGGTTTGGAGAACGACAACTTGTCCACCAGTTCAAAAACTCGGGGGGATTTCAAATACTTTTCACTCAGATCCTGCAAATTCATAATGGGGGCGCCAAATATACGCCATCGTTGTCAATACACGGCGGCGTTGTCAAGCCTGAGCTCAACCTTCGACATTTTTTTCTTAACAACTTCAACCGGCTGGATATTGTTCTGTGCGTCAAAACTATTGGCGTAAAAACCGTTTTCGGTTTTTATAAAAAGTGAATATTTACCCGGGGGAAGTTTGATTCTAAACGTGCCGTTTTCTTTTGTTTCGATCTGTTGAATCAGTTTGGTATTAATTGACGTGTAGCCAGCAGACTGACCCTTTCTTGCCACCTGGCTGATATTGGTGATTTCGTACACCAGAACCGTTGCCTTGATCCCCTTCGGAGCAGAGGGCGGCCTGTCTGGCGAAGGCATCTGGTTGCCTGATATTTTAAAAACCGTTCCTTCAATTCCTGATTTTTTTCCAAATATGCACAGGAAGGAAGAGCAGGTAACCATAACCGGCAATAACAGCAAAAATGTTTTAAAACGGGTTGACATCATGTTTAAATTATTGATTCTCCGAGGCTTTGGCGCCACCTTATAAAAATATCACAATTCTGGTGGTACTGCCCATAATATTGTAATTTTAAGACTGTTTAAAGATTCCTTATGAAATTTTCAGGATTTGTACCTTTCTGTCTCTGCCTTATATTACTAACAGTCCAAAACTTACACGCGCAGTTAAAAACTGAAAGCCTGATTCTTCAAAACGCATCCACCCAGCGATTCAAAGAGGAAGAAGTAAACTTCAAAAAAATACTTGAGGTCTCCAAAACAAAAGGCTGGCCATTAATGATCACCCAGTCCAACGGGAGCGTCGGTAAACTGGTAGGTATTGATCCGTTAGGATATCCCCTGTATATTTCAGTCGATAATAACATCCGTTCAGCCGCAACAATCCGTACAAATCTTCTTTGGCCAGGCGGATCTACAGGTCTGGCATTAAGTGGATCTGCTGCAAGTCTTAAAGGAAAAATAGCCATGTGGGATGGAGGAAAAATCAGGGATACCCACGTTGAATTCACCGGAAGAATAGTGTTCAAAGACAATGCAAGTGTGCTTGACCTGCACGCAACCCACGTGGCCGGAACCTTGATCGCTGCAGGTATAAACCCGCTCGCAAAAGGAATGGCCTTTGGCGCCCAACAACTTCTTGCTTACGATTTTAACCAGGACGGTGCGGAAATGCTTTCCCAGGCTTCCAACCTGCTTACCTCCAATCACTCCTATGGTACCATTGCAGGTTGGTCATACAACTCCGATTCTACCCGCTGGGAATTCTATGGTCGTGCTGAAAGTGTGGAAGATTACAAGCTTGGATATTATAGCGAAACCTCAAGTCTATTCGATTCAATAGCTTACAATGCACCCAATTATCTTATAGTGACCTCTGCGGGAAATAAAAGATCAGAGAATGGGCCTGCGGTTGGTCAGCCCTATTATCGCTTTGATGCCAATAACAGAATGGTAGCCTCGGGTGCAAGACCCGCTGGAATCAGCAGTAATGATGGGTATGATATTATGACCGACAGGGCAGCTGCTAAAAACGTACTTGCTGTTGGCTCAATAGCGGCTATTCCAAACGGATTTTCCATTACTTCTGATGCAGTGCTTTCATCATTCAGTAGCTGGGGCCCTACCGACGATGGCCGAATAAAACCTGATGTGGTGGCTAACGGCGAGAATCTTTTATCAAGTATAAGCACAGGAGATAATGATTATGGTGTTCAAAGCGGCACCTCAATGTCTTCCCCAAGCGCCACCGGTTCCCTTTTCCTGCTGCAGGAGTATTACTCCAGGTTACATGGGGGCGCATTTCTCAGGGCGGCAACCGTTAAAGGGCTGGTGATCCATACGGCAGATGATGCGGGGAATGCAGGGCCCGACTACCAGTACGGATGGGGAGTCATCAATATGGAAAGGGCTGCCTCGGTAATTACCTCCAATAATACTGACCAGGCCATTTATGAGAATACACTCGCTAATGGCGCATCATTTTCACTACCTGTAATTGCCTCTGGAAAGGGGCCTTTGACCGTTACGCTTTCATGGACGGACCCCAAAGGCGTGGTCGAATCCGTAAACGTGCTTAATAATCCCGCAAAAAAATTAATAAACGATCTCGATATTCGCATCAAAAAGGGCACGGACATTTACATGCCATTTGTGTTGGATCCCGCCAACCCCTCAGCACTCGCTACAAAAGGCGATAACATTACGGATAATTTGGAAAAAATCATCCTGGGCAATACTGTTGCAGGGGATGCTTACACCATCGTCGTTACCCATAAAGGAACGCTTCAGCGGGGACAGCAGGCTTATTCCCTGATCATCAGCGGGCTGGGCACCTCGGCCTATTGCAGCTCGGCTGCCGCATCAACAGCCGGTGCCAGGATCGATAGCGTTTCCATTGCCGGAACAGGCCTCGGCAGTGCCGCAGGCTGTACATCGTATTCAGCCAGAACTGGTACTACCTTCCCTATTGAACCGGGACAGACAGTTCCCTATTTTGTGAGAGTTAGCAGCTGCGATGCAAGCGCCGTATCAAAAATTATAAAGATTTATGTTGACTATAATAATGATGGTGATTTCCTTGACGCAGGGGAAGCAATCGCTCAGAGCCCTGTGATCAATGGTGCAGGAACCTTCTCCGGAAATTTCCTTACCCCCGCATCTCTTGTCAGGAACGGATCATTGCTGATGCGGGTTATTGTTCAGGAAACAGCCAACGCTGCTGATATTACACCATGTGGCACCTATGCCCGTGGGGAAACTCAGGATTATAGCCTGAAAATAGTCACTCCAAGCACAGATCTTGGTGTAACAGACGTGATTTCCCCCGAGTCTTCAATTTGCGGAAACGTCGCGCAATATGTAACCGTGAAACTCACAAACTTTGGAACGGCCACCAGGTCCAATATTCCGGTTACCTGTGTTATTAAGAACGGTGCCACTACTATTGCCACCATTAACAGTGTGTATATTGATACCCTTTTGCCGCAGGCATCCAAAATTTATACGATCCCTACTTCTTTTAACGCGCAGCCCGGCAATACTTATACTATCACGGTCAACACAAATTTGGTAACCGATCAAAATATAGCAAACAACGCATTTGCCACTACGGCAACGGTCAGCACGGTTGCGGCACCGGCAGCCGGAACAGCAGAGATCTGCGGGACAACCGCCGTTCTGAAGACCACAGCCAGCGGTAGCAATATTGTTTCCTGGTACACATCGCCAACCGCCACTACAGCCCTGGCGAGCGGTTCATCAGCTACAACCACAACTATACCCGCAAACAAGACGTACTATCTGTCACTGAATGAAGTGCCGGGAAGAGCAGGACTCGCAAACAGATCGGTTAACACAACGACTGGCGGCTATTCTGCTGTTACCGCACTGATGACCTTCAAAAACGATGTTCCTTTAACTATCGAGAATGTAAGGTTGTATGTTGGCAACCCGGGTAAGGTAACAATCATCGTGGGCGATAGCGTCAAGATTGTCAACAACCAGATAACCTGGTACCCGCTGGGTCAGGCAACGCTTGATGCGTATTCAACACTTGCGCAAAACCCGACGAATGATACCGGTGCAATCTTCACTTTGAACATCCCGGTTTCAAAGCCAGGCGAGCATACCCTGTTTGCGCTGTTCGAGGGCAGCACGACGCTTTACAGGAATAACGGATTTGCTGCGACGCCGTACCCTCTTAATCTCCCGGGCATCATAACGCTTACCGGGAATAACCAGGCCGCGCCGGGCAGCTTCTATTATTATTTTTATGACATGGGCATAAAACTGGCAAACTGTCCAACCACCAGAATGGCCGTTCTGGCAAGTACAACGGTAGCTCCGTCGATAACCCTTGCAGGAAATGTTTTGACCAGTAGCCTGGCAACCGGCAACCAGTGGTTCCAAAATGGCAGTCCGATTGCCGGGGCTACAGGCCAGACCTTTACTGCTACAACTTCCGGAGTATATAAATCTGTTCTCACCTCCTCATCTTGTGGCCAGTTGGGAAGTAACGAAGTGAATTTTGCGGCGACACCGGTTGTCGATATCAATGGAACGGAGATAGCCCTTATAGCCTCACCTAATCCAAACAAAGGCGAGTTCTTCCTGCAATTCGAAGTGAAAGGCAAGGATGATTTAAGGATCAGTATGATGAACGGCCTCGGGCAAAATGTATATTCAAAAACTTATCCCGCTTTCACCGGAAGATTTGCACAGCAGATAAAACCAACAGGCAAAGTGAGCCCGGGAATGTACCTGCTGAGGATAGAACACAACAAGAAGGTTTACGTGAAGAAGATGCTGGTGGAGTAGGGGGAGCGGCAATAATAAGGGGTATTTTAAGACAAATTTGTATAAGCCTGAAATATGTTGACCGCAAAAAACGGTCAAAAATGGCAAAATCAAAGGTAAAACCATCCTTGCGAACCCGCAGGATATTTAGTGATGAACTTAAGCGCAAGCTGGTAAAAGACATTGAAGATGGGAAGGTCTCGGTAACGGGTGTGAGCCGGGAATATTCGGTAAGCTTTCAGGCAGTTTATGCATGGCTGCCCAAATTTTCTTCATCTTTGTCTTCATCAAAAATATTAGTTGTGCAAATGGATAGCGAACAGTATAAAACCAGGGAACTTCAGCGACAGGTTTTGGAACTGGAAGCAGCTCTGGGTCGTAAACAGATGGAAGTCGATTACCTCAACAAAGTGATTGATTTTGCAGGTAACGATCTTGGGATGGATCTAAAAAAAAATATCAGTTCGCTTGTGTTAGATGGTTCCGCGAAAACAAGCAAAAAATCGGATTTGCCTTAAATACGTTGTATAGCTATTTAGACATCAGCAAGCAGTCTGTTCACCAGCAAATTCAGCGTGATCGGGAAGCTGTGGATCTGGGAAGTAAGTTCATTGAAAAGGCGAGACAAATACGAAAGGACCATCCTGCATTAGGGTGTAGAAAGCTGGCTTTAAAGCTGCTGACGCCCCAGATGGGACGTGATAAGATAGAAGGACTTCTGCTTCAGTCAGGCTTCCGGATCGTTTATCCTCCTAACTATACCAAAACCACGCACAGCGTACGTTGTAGTCCTTATTTGAACTTAATCCAGGGTCTTAAGGTAAATGGAATAAACCAGGTTGTACAAACTGACATAACTTATCTATGGGTAAAGGATAAATTTTATTACGTGGTGCTGATTATCGATGTGTATTCAAGGAGAATTGTTGGTTATCAGGCCAGTAATAATATGAAGGCAGATGCAAACACTGAAGCACTGAGAATGATGATCAAACAAAGAGGAAAGAAAAATGTAACAGAGATGATCCATCATTCCGACAAAGGGAGCCAGTATCATGCTGCCCTTTATTTGAAGCTATTAAAAGATCATCACATTAAAGTGAGCATGTGTAAAGAAGCATGGGAGAACGCATATACGGAACGATTAAACCGGACGGTAAAAGACGAATATCTGAAGCTTCGGCAGCTGAGTGGTTTAGATGACTTAAAAAGAGAACTGGCACGAACAGTAAAACTATACAATCAGGATCGGCCGCACTGGAGTTTGCCAAAGCAAGCTTCACCAGTGGATTTTGAAAAGGCGATAGCCAAGATGAGTCCAGCGGAACGACCAGTTCTGACCTTGTACAACAGCGAAACAGTGGGGCGGGTCATATTGACAACCCAAGGGGTCCGTAATAAGGAGGCGGCACCTCGCTCTGTGAAAGGAGCCGTTGCCGCCTCCTTTAAACTAGATTAAAAAATTGAAATCAAAGTCTCTCAAAATCAACTAAAAAAGTCAACATATTTTAGGCAAGGACAATTCATCAACATTAAACGTTCAATTTTCAAGTGAAGAAAAATGGCCGTTGGTGATAGAGAGAACAATGATTTTCTTAAAAAGTGTTGAATGTTGATTTCTTTCAACTGAAAATTAACCGTTGCATATTGAATATTTTCTTCTAATAAAAACTACTCCTCCCATTCCCCAACCTAAACCCTTTCTATGCTTCTTCCCTGGCAGACCGGAACCATAACGCGAATAGAGCATGAAACCGGTTCAACCCGCCGGTTCTGGATCAGTGTCGAGGGCATACAGGCTTTCCACTTTGCGCCCGGCCAGTTCGTGACGCTCGACCTTCCGATCCACGAAAAGCCAAATAAAAGATGGAGAAGTTACTCCATTGCCTCCTGGCCAGACGGATCAAATGTTTTTGAACTGGTGATAGTTTTGCTCGAGGGCGGACTTGGCACACAATACCTTTTCAACGAATGCATCGTAGGATCAAAACTCACCCTGCGCGGACCGCTGGGAGTATTCACGCTTCCGGCACTGATGGACAGGGATATTTTCCTGATCTGTACAGGCACGGGGGTAGCACCTTTCAGGGCAATGGCACATCATATCTATAACCACAATATCGCACACCAGGAGATTTATCTCATCTTTGGCTGCAGAAAAAAGAGCGACTGTCTGTATATGGATGAACTGGATCAGCTCCAGCAGGATCTTCCCTCATTTCATTACATCCCCACATTTTCGCGGGAACAACCCGGCACTTATCGTACTGGTTATGTGCATAGCGTGTACGAGGAACTTTGTAATAGCAAAAGAAATGGTGGAAATGAATATCCCGCCTATTTCTATTTATGCGGTTGGAAAAATATGATAGACGAAGCAAAACTCAAAATAGGACAACTGGGATACGACCGCAAATCGGTTCACCAGGAACTCTACGGTTAAAGTAAGAAACTACCGAACATTTTTCTGACTGTCGTCAGTATTACTGGAATCTTTCATCGGTACCACCCTCGTGGAGGAACTACGGTTTTCGCGGGCTTTCTCGATCGTCGCCAACTCTTTCTGCAGGCGCAGAATCTGTGCGTGATCATTCAACATTTCATTCTCAAGTGACATAACCCTTCGTTGACTTTTAATAAGCATAGCCTTTTTTATCATAAATCCGAAAATCGCGGATCCGAGAACGATAACGGGCACCCATAATATATTTATGGTAATTGCAAGCATAATTTACAGTATTAAACAGGGTAGTCGATTCCAATAAACGATCTGTAATAAAGCGGGATCAGCAAATGTACAATTAAGTTTGAAATTGGATTTCTTAATATATCTAAAATAAATATGCTTAAAACGCAACCGCGTTTTTAACTATTGACATCAACTGGTCTATCGGTATTCTTTCCTGTTTCATTGAGTCCCGATACCTCAGCGTTACCGTTTGATCCTCTTTCGTTTGATGATCGATCGTTACGCAGAAAGGTGTTCCTATCGCATCCATTCTGCGATATCTTTTGCCGATTGCATCCTTCTCCTCATAAAAGCACTTGAAAGCGCCACGGCAGGTTTGCATAATCTCCCTGGCTATTTCAGGAAGTCCCTCTTTTTTA
>JBDTEB010000326.1:0-6491 GCA_039922795.1 Chitinophagaceae bacterium | reverse complement strand
GATTAAAGCCAAGAAAGTCGCTAAATTTAAGGCTGGAAAAGAATTATCCGCTAAATTATAATTTGCACCCTCACTTTATTAAGGCAAGAAGCAGCAATGTTTCTTGCCTTTTTTTGCACATCATTTTGCTGTAACGGATCATATACGGCCATGGAGGCGTATTTTTGCAGCTCACTCAAATAATACAAAATACAAGGTTATGGGTAAAGGCGATAAAAAAACAAAAAAGGGTAAGATTTTCATGGGATCTTTCGGAAAGTCAAGACCTGCAAATCCCCAGAAGTTGAAGAAGATTGCAGCCGCTAAAAAAGAAGATAAACCAGCCGAATAGTTGGTTTCCGCCAGGCATCAGCTGCTAATAAGTTTTATGGTGCCAGGCGGTTAATTATCCATTTCCCTTCTTCAAGGTGGTATTGAAGCCTGTCGTGGAGACGATTTGGCCGTCCCTGCCAAAATTCAACGGTAACAGGCCTCAGGCTATAACCTCCCCAGAAAGCTGGTCGCTCCAGTTCTTTTGTCTCAAACTCTTTGACGAATTCCTTTTCATTTGTCTCCAGCCATTCTCTGTTCCTGATGGGCTGACTTTGTGGCGATGACCAGGCCCCGATTCTGCTCGCTCTCGGTCTGCTATTGAAATACATGTCACTTTTCGCAGCATCCGTTTTTTCCACCAGCCCGGTTACTCTCACCTGCCGTTCGAGTTCTTTCCAGAAAAACACGAGGCAGGCCTTGGGGTTATCCGCCAGATCTTTCGCCTTATAGCTATTATAGTTAGTGAAGAAAAGGAAGCCCCCGTCGGAAATGCCTTTTAGCAACACAATACGGGCAGATGGAACACCATCCGAAGATGCAGTGCATAAAGTCATGGCATTGGGCTCGGTGATCTCTGCTTTGAGCACTTCCTGCCACCAGCTGTCAAACTGGCTAAACGGGTCGGAACTCAAATCACGCTCATCGAGCTGCCTGAGTTTATAATCTTTTCGAATATCGGCAATCGACGACATCTCGGCTTTAAATTTTAGGTGAGGGATGCCAGGTTGGGAACAGGTGTGGGTTCGTTATTTACCAGGGTCCCCACATTTTCGCCCATAACAACCTTCAGCAGGTTACCTGTCTTATTCATATCAAAAACAATGATAGGCAATTTGTTCTCCATGCACAAAGTAAAGGCTGTCATATCCATCACTTTGAGGTTATTGGAAATACACTCAGCAAACGAAATATGTTCGTAGCGGGTGGCAGTAGGATCTTTTTCCGGATCAGCAGTATAAATTCCATCAACACGTGTACCCTTAAGGATCACTTCTGCCTTGATCTCAATGGCCCTGAGTGAACCGGCAGTATCCGTGGTGAAATAGGGATTTCCTGTTCCTGCTCCGAAGATGACCACGCGACCTTTTTCAAGATGGCGCATTGCCCTTCTTCGGATATACGGTTCTGCAACCTGTTCCATTTTGATCGCGCTCTGAAGCCTGGTATAAACACCGGCTTTTTCTAATCCTGCCTGAAGAGCCATCCCATTGATAACGGTGGCCAGCATGCCCATGTAGTCGCCCTGAGCCCGTTCAATACCCGACTCGGCTTCATTTATACCACGATAAATATTTCCACCGCCGATCACGATCGCCACTTCAACACCCAGATCGGTTAGTGATCTCACTTCTTTGGCGTAGCGGCTGATCACTGCTGAATCAAGGCCAAAACTCTTATCCCCCATTAACGATTCACCGGACAATTTCAAAAGGATGCGTTTGAATTTAGGCTTCATAAAGGAATAAAATTTTTGACTGAGCTACGAAGATAGATTTTTAATTTTTTATCTCACCCCGGTGAAGGTGAGGCATAAAAAAGGCCGCCCTTTCGGCAGCCTTTTTTCAATATGATAGCCTGTTAACCAAGAGCAACACGTTTGAACTCGGTAATTTTCAATGAAGGATCTACACTTTTCAGGTATTCACCAACACTCTTACCATTGTCTTTCACGAAAGCCTGGGCAACCAGGGTTTGTTCCTTAAAGAATGCATTAAGCTTGCCTTCAGCGATCTTGGCGACCATTTCAGCAGGCTTGCCAGCCATTTTCGGATCAGCAGCGATCTGTTCAGTGACGATCGATCTTTCTCTTTCAACCGTTTCAACGGGAACACTGTCGGCATCAACTGCCACGGGGTTCATCGCTGCAATCTGCATGGCAACGTCTTTTCCTGCGGCTATTGCTTCAGGTGAAGACATGCTCAATCCCACCAGTACACCCATGCGATATGAACCGTGAATGTAAGCGGCAACTCCGTGAGCCATTACTTTTTCAAATCGGGTTACACTGATCTTTTCACCGATCTTGGCAACCTGGTCATTTACTTTATCTGCGACAGAAGCATCACCCAATGACAATGCATTAAGTTGTTCGATACTGGTTACGTTATTGGCGACTGCTGCGTCCATGATAGATTGTGCAAAGGCAATAAATTCGGCATTCTTGCTTACGAAATCTGTTTCACAGGCAAGTGTGATGATAAAGCCGGTTTTATTATCATCCGTGGTCTTGGCTATAACGACACCCTCTTTCGCTTCTCTGTCACCACGAAGAGCGGCAACTTTCTGTCCTTTCTTTCTAAGATAATCGATCGCTGCTTCAAAATCGCCTTCACTTTCTACGAGGGCTTTTCTGCAGTCCATCATTCCGGCACCTGTTTGCTGCCGCAATTTGTTTATTTCCGTGGCTGTGATATTTACAGACATCTGTTTCCTTTTATAAAAATGAGTAATGATCCGGGCGCAGCTTCCTTTGATAAGGTAAGGCCCCCAATCCGGTTAAACACCTAATGGAAATAGTTTCCATCGTTAAACCGAAGAACTATCTGCCACCACCCGGGCGTCTCGCACCACCGCCACCACCTGGCCCGCTGGAACGACGTCTCTGCTGTCCGCCGGGTCCATTATTACCCGGACCTCCTGGTCCACCAGGACCTCTGCCTCTGCCGCCACGTGCACGTGCAGCTTCAGCTTCAGCTTCTGCCTGCAGGCGAGCGGCCTTTTTTTCGTTGTCATCGCTTACATCTTCAACATCTTCTTCCTTGTTAAGACTCCTCTCGGCAAGTCCTTCCGCGATTGCAGCAGTGATATAGTTGGTAATGATTGCGATCGATTTTGTGGCATCGTCATTTGATGGGATGGGAAAATCAACCTTATTAGGGTCACAATTCGTATCAACCATTCCAAATGTTCCTATACCTAGGCGTTTTGCCTCGGAGAGAGCAATGTGCTCGTGCCCGATATCAACGATGAACAAAGCAGCGGGAACACGACCAAGCTGGGCAATACCCCCGAGTACCTTTTCCATTTTGTCGCGGTCACGGCTAAGCGTCAAACGTTCCTTTTTAGTAACATTTTCAAATGAACCGTCAGTCAGCATCTTGTCGATGTTCTGCATCTTTTTAACGCTTTTGCGCACGGTATTGAAGTTGGTAAGCATGCCACCCAGCCAGCGTTCTGTAACATAAGGCATGTTTACCTTCTGTGCACATTCAGTAACGATCTCTTTAGATTGTTTCTTGGTGGCAACAAACATTATTTTTTTACCGCTCTTGGCAATTTGCTTAAGTGCAGCAGCAGCTTCCTGCAACGATTCTGTTGTCTTGTTAAGGTCAATGATGTGAATACCTTTTTTCTCCGCGAAGATGTAAGGCAACATCTTTGGATTCCATTTCTTTTTCAAATGGCCGAAATGCACGCCAGCCTCCAACAACTGCTGTTGCAATGAAGTATTTTGTTCCATTTTTTATCTGCGTTTAAACTTCGGGTTTAGCTTGTTCCTGACCGGGAAAAAGATCCTGAAGGCGTTTATTAAAATATGATCCGTTTCGTCAAAAGCTTTATTACTAAAGCAATAATAAAATTAGCGTTTAGAGAACTGGAAGCTCTTTCTTGCTTTCTTTTTACCTGGTTTCTTGCGCTCTACAGATCGTGGATCACGCATCAGCAAACCGGCAGCTTTTAGTGAAGGACGAAATTCAGGGTTAACCAACAGCAACGCACGGGAAATTCCCAATTTTGCAGCTTCGGCCTGGCCTTTCACTCCACCACCTGTGGCATTGATCTTTACATCAAATTTCTCTGTGGTTTCAATTGTTTTGAAAGGCAGTTCCACCTGGTTCTGAAGATAAACGAGCGGGAAATAAACCTTGTAATCCTTATCGTTGATGATGATATTTCCTTCGCCCTTGCTCAGGAAAATCCTTGTTACAGCTTGCTTGCGGCGGCCAACTGCGATTTTTTGTTTTTCCATGTATAATTTTTTGATACCGGTCTCCCGGAAATATTAGAAGGTTAATGCCTTTGGTTGTTGTGCGATATGCTGGTGTTCTCCACCTGCATAAACAAACAGTTTCTTGTACATTTTTCGGCCCAGCCTGTTTTTTGGCAACATCCCTTTAACAGCGCGTTCGATGACGGCTTCGGGACGACGCTTTAACAGGTTCTTAGCGGACTCAGCCTTCTGGCCTCCTGGAAAACCCGAGTAAGTCAGGTACAATTTTTCTTCCATTTTATTACCGGTAAAAACGATCTTGTCGGCGTTGATCACGATAATGTAATCACCACAGTCTACGTGTGGGGTGTAATAGGCCTTTGTTTTCCCACGAAGAACCGCAGCGATTTTGGAACACATGCGACCCAGGGTTTGATTAGTACCGTCAACAACAAACCAGTTGCGCTGAACAGTAGCCTCATTCGCATGTTTAGTTGTGAAATGAAGATGACTCATTATTAAAAATTTAGTGTGTACTGCACGCTATCCCGGCAGCTCGAATTTATTAAGGTCGCGAAGGTAAGAAGATGAGACTCAATTTTCCAAGGATTTGAGCAACTATTTTGAAAGACACCTTTGTAATGAACTGATAATCAATAAAATTTTTACTCATCTTTTTTCGTTGACTGATTTTAAAATGTATTAAGTTGCTGTTTTAAGCAAATACAAACAATATATATGGCAGAAATACAACCACTTGGCAGATCCGTATTCGGGAAAGAATCCGACAGGGGAAACCTGATGACAATAGAAGAAGCAAACGAACTTTTGGAATCATGGGTGCCAAACGAGAAGCTTCGGCTTCATATGAAACAGGTTGCCTCGGTGCTGAAAGCCTGGGCCATCCAGAAAGAAGATGCAGATGAAAAAACCGCGTTGAAATGGGAACTCACGGGTCTGCTGCATGATGCCGACTGGGAGAAAAATCCTGACGATCATTGCAGAATCATAATAGAAAAGCTGGAAGAAATGAATATTGATCCCGATGTGATACACGGTATCGCATCACATGGACCAAAGTATTTCGGGGTTGAACCGGAATCAAATCTTGACAAGATGATGTATATGTTTGATGAGTTGTCAGGCTTCATTCATGCGGCGGCGTTGATACGCCCAACGCGTTATGAAGGGCTTGAAGTGAAAAGCATTTTGAAAAGGCTCAAAACCCCGTCCTTCGCAGCGCAGGTAAGCAGGGAAGATATTTATGACGCAGCCTCCAGGATCAATATACCCCTGGAAGAGATTATAACGTTCGTGATAAACAATCAAAAAGAAATAGGGTAACCCCGATTGCTGGCCGGGACGCTTTAAAAATCTATTCCCAACAGCTTTTTCCTCTCCTTCTTCTTGTATTTATCATAATTGAAACGATACAACTTGCCGGGACGATGAGGCACATCTGTTTCATACTCACCCGTATCTATCAGAAGATCCATGGTAACAAACTTTTTGCGGAAGTTTCTTCTATCAAGCTTTTCATCCAGTATAGCCTCGTAAAGATTTTGCAATTCTCGAAGTGAGAATTTTTTGGGCAAAAGGCTAAATCCAAGAGGATGTTCCTGGATCCTTTTCTGTAGCCACTCATAACAGACGTCAAGGATCTTTTTATGATCGAAGGCCATTTCTTTTATGCTGGTGAGTTTGTGCCAGTGCAGTTCGTTGTCGCTGATGCTGATCTTGTGATGTTGAACGTTCAAAAGCGAACAATAGGTGATGGTGATGACCCTTGCGGCCGGGTGCCTGCCTACCTCGCCAAAAGATTTTACCTGTTCGAGATATAGATCGTCGATCCCGGTTCTTTCTCTCAGGATCCGGTAAGCTGCTTCCTCGATGTCTTCTGAGCTGGTAACAAGATCACCCAGCAGCGACCACATGCCTTCATATTTTTTGAGGTCGCATTTGATAAGCAAAACCTTGAGTTCATTTTCATCAAAGCCAAAAATTATGCAGTCGACGGAAATGCCTATCCTTACATTGTCCTCGAGCTTCTCGAGACCCGTATTGATATTTTTAGCCTTTACGGAGGCAGGCTCCTCCAAACTGGCAGATGTCCGTTTCATAGACTGGCTATTAGTTTACGAATTTAGTGATCAGAACAGAGAATTATAAAACTTATCTTATCGGTGGAGGCTGGCGGCTAAGTCCGTTCCTAATAACAAAAACCGGTGTCGGCGGTTAGTGTTTGTTG
>JBDTEB010000325.1:0-5700 GCA_039922795.1 Chitinophagaceae bacterium | reverse complement strand
GGTAAAACGACCACGCTTGTACAAGCCATCAAAGCCTTACACAAGTCAGAAAAAGGCAGGATACTGGCGGTGACACCAAGCAATACAGCGGTAGATCTGATTAGTGAAAAACTTTCCGAAGCCGGACTAAATGTTGTTCGAGTGGGCAACCCGGCAAGGGTTTCAGCGCGATTGATGTCGCTTACACTTGACAGCAAGGTTTCAGCGCACCCGGCAAACAGGGAAATCAAAAAACTCAAACGCCAGGCTTCTGAATTCAGGGATATGGCACACAAGTATAAACGCAGTTTCGGAAAATCGGAACGGGAACAGCGCAAGGCATTGTTTACCGAAGCGCAAAAGATCAGCAAGGAAGTGGAGAGAACCGAACAGTATATCGTGGACGACCTGATCTCAAAAGCAGATGTGATCGCGGCAACCCTCGTAGGCTCAAATCATTATTCTGTCAGATCGCTTCGCTATCATGTAGTGGTGATTGACGAAGCGGGCCAGGCGCTGGAACCTGCCTGTTGGGTACCGATTCTGAAGGGCAGAAAACTTGTTCTTGCAGGGGACCACCAGCAACTGCCCCCGGTAATAAAATCTGATCATCAACAGCAGGACGGACTGGGATTTACGTTGCTGGAAAAAATGGTTGAACGTTATCCCGAGGCCGTGGTATTGCTGGAAGAACAATACAGGATGCACTCGGCCATCATGCATTATTCCTCAAAGATCTTTTATAAAGAAAAGCTGATGGCACATGCATCTGTAGCGTCACACCTCGTTTTCGCGGGTGATGAACCGCTGGTCTTTATCGATACTGCCGGATGTGGTTATGAAGAAGTGAAAGAAGGCACAAGCACGAGTAATCCGGAAGAAGCCGCTTTCCTGCTCAGGCATCTGAATGAATATCTGCTGCAGGGACAATCCAGCGGCGAAATCGCTTCTGTTGCGGTGATCTCGCCCTATAAAAGACAGGTGGAGGTATTGAAAGAACAATTGGAGAGTTTTCCTGCCTTGCTGGAAAAGGGCAAAGCTGTTTCGGTAAACACCATCGACAGTTTCCAGGGGCAGGAAAGAGATATCGTTTACATCAGTCTTACGAGGAGCAACCAGGCTAACATCATCGGGTTTCTTGCCGAAGTTCGCAGAATGAACGTGGCCATGACGAGGGCACGCAAAAAGCTTGTGGTAATCGGCGATAGTGCGACGATATCTGTGCACCCGTTTTATAATGACTTTATCGCCTATGCGCAAAGCATCGAGGCCTATCACAGTGCCTGGGAGTTTGCGAATTTATGATCTGTGTGTTTGTACGGTCGGGCGGGTTCGGTGGGCCAGCATAGGGGTTCTCGGGCTAGCGGTCGGGTCGGTTCCGGATGCCTCTTGCTGCCCTTTGCGCACACAGGGCAACCGCGAGGGTTGCCCCTACAGGAATGTATTCGAATTCATCTTTACTTTCGCGTTATGAGAATAGCTTACGAAGACCTTAAATCTGAATTCAAACGCGTTTTGATTTCACTGTCGTTTACAGCAACCAAAGCAGATCTCTGCGCGGGTATCTTTGCTGCCAACAGCAGGGATGGCGTGTACTCGCATGGGCTCAACCGCTTTCCGACTTTCGTTCATCACGTAAAAGACGGCGTGGTAAAACCAGATGCCGAACCAGAAGTTTTGAAAGCGATGGGTTCAATGGAAACCTGGAAAGGAAACCTGGCACCGGGCATGTATAACGCGACCCTGGCTATGGATCGCGCGATAAGCCTGGCCAAAAAAAACGGAATAGGATGTGTTGCCATAAAAAATACCAACCACTGGATGCGCGGCGGCACATATGGCTGGCAGGCCGCAGAAGCTGGCTGCATTGGCATCTGCTTTACCAACACCATCGCCAACATGCCACCCTGGGGCGGCAAAGAAGCCAGGCTGGGAAATAATCCGATGGTTATTGCCGTGCCAAGGAGCGGCGGACACGTAGTGCTCGATATGGCCATGTCACAGTTTTCATACGGCAAACTTCACGACCTCTCTTCAAAAGGAAAAGAATTGCCAGTGCCCGGCGGATACAATGTTGCGGGTGAACTGACTACCGTTCCTTCAGAAATTATTGAGTCGTACCGGGCGCTCCCCATTGGCTTCTGGAAAGGTTCAGGACTCTCCTTTGTACTCGATGCCATGCTCACCGCCATGACGGGTGGAAAATCGGTAGCAGAAATTACCAAAACGACCATCGAATCGGGAGTATCTCAATTTTTTATGTGTTTCTACCAGTCCGATTTTAATAAATCGCTGATCGACCAGATGATTGACTATACAAGGACTTCACCCCCTGCGAAAGAAGGCGACCGTGTATCCTACCCGGGGGAGAATACGCTGGCGACGCGCGTGGATAATTTGAAAAATGGCATCCCGGTTAACGAAGAGATCTGGAATAAGATTAAAGGATTGTAATTCGGATCCTGAACCTGAATAGAATAAGTTGTAGCCTGGTCATAATCTGCAACAACTTAGGCAATTTGCGCAAACTGCTGATTCATCGATTGCGTTAACTTCGTTTCCCTATCATGAAGAAAACATTTTTTTGTATCGACGCACATACCTGCGGCAACCCGGTAAGACTGGTTGCGGGCGGAGGACCTCTGTTGAAAGGCGAAACAATCGCGGAAAAAAGACTCCATTTCCTGGAAGAATTCGACTGGATCAGGAAAGGACTGATGTTTGAACCACGTGGTCATGACATGATGAGCGGAAGCATTCTGTATCCACCATCCAATCCGGAAAATGACGTGGCTGTTTTATTTATCGAAACCAGCGGCTGCTTACCTATGTGCGGACACGGCACGATCGGAACCATTACTATCGCCATCGAGGAAGGACTGATCATTCCGAAAGTACCCGGCTTCATTCGCATGGAGGCCCCGGCCGGGCTGGTTCTTATAAACTACAGGATGGAAGGGAAGAAGGTAAAATCAGTTAAGCTTACCAATGTACCTTCCTTTTTGATGTCGACAAACCTGGAGGTTGACTGCCCAACTCTTGGGCGTTTAACCGTTGACGTGAGTTACGGCGGAAATTTCTATGCCATTGTCGATCCGCAGGAAAATTACAAGGGCCTCGATCACTATGCCGTATCGGATATCATCAGCTGGAGTCGCAGCATCAGGTCGCAGTTAAATGAAAGGCATCAATTTGTGCATCCACTGGATTCTAAAATTTCAGGCTGCTCGCACGTTTTGTGGACAGGTGACGTGATCAATAAAAATGCTACGGCCCGCAATGCGGTTTTTTATGGTGACAAGGCCATTGACCGATCTCCCTGCGGAACCGGAACCTCTGCAAGAATGGCTCAATGGTACACCGAAGGGAAATTAAAAAGTGGTGAAAAGTTTATTCATGAAAGCATTATTGGCTCAAGCTTTACTGGTACTATTGAAGAAGAACTAATGGTTGGCGATCGTCCGGCAATTCGTCCTGGAATCGAAGGGTGGGCAAAGATCTTTGGGTACAACACTATTTCCATCGATCCGGAAGACGATCCTTACGCGTATGGTTTTCAGGTTCTCTGATCACCACTGGAGGAAGCTCGCCCGGCTCCTCAAAACGGCCAGGGCTGAGATTATTTAGACGGATTTCAAATTCGTTACTGGTAATATTATTTCCGGACCGAAAATTTAAATACGGTTTGCGACCTGTAAGTATCTCCCGGCTTTAATATGGTATTTGGAAAATTCGGCTGGTTGGGTGAATTCGGAAAATGCTGGGTTTCAAGACAGAATGCGCCGTATTTTGCCAATGGCTTTTGCTTTCTGCCGATCGTTTTCTCACTCAAATTATTCGAGGTATATAATATAACACCAGGTTCAGTTGTATACACCTGCAGCACCCTGCCGCTGATCGGTTCCCAGGCGGTGGCAGCCAGGGCAAGCCTGCCGGTAGAATTACGTAGTACAAAAGTGTGATCATAGCCGTTACCCAACTTTAACTGATCATCGATTGCATTTATGCGGCTTCCTATTTTTTGGGGTACGGTGAAGTCGAATGAAGATCCTTTTACAGGAAGAAATTTTCCGGTTGGAATAAGCCCATCCCCGGCTTCCAGAAACTGGTCAGAGAGAATGGTTAAATCAGTATTTAATATGGTTTTGTCTTTTCCTGCAGAAAGATTAAAATAAGAATGGTTAGTCAGGTTTATCGGAGTGGGTTTATCTGTTGTGGCGGTATAGTCTATTTTAATCTCATTATTATTGGTTAGTGTATAGGTTACCGTTGTTGTGACGTTTCCGGGAAACCCTTCCTCACCGTCTTTACTACGATAAGTTAGTTTCAAAGCCACCTGCTTTGCCCCTGGTAATTCTTGAATATTCCAGATACGTTTATGAAAGCCCAGTAAACCACCATGAATGATAGCCGTCAGGTTAAATTCTTTACCATCAAGCGTAAATTTTTTACCCGCTATTCGATTGGCGAACCGCCCCATCGAAGCTCCCATCGAGGCATTTTCGGTGTATTGTTGCAGTGAATCAAATCCCAGTACAACACTTCCCAACACCTTGTTTTTATCCGGAGTGATTATATCGGTAATGCGGCCACCGTAGCTAATCACTTTTAACAGCATGCCCTGGCTGTTCTTCAGCGTATACTGATACACTTTCTGGCCATCCGTTTCGCCGAAAGGCGTTTTTATAATGGAAGGCTTTTCTGTTGCAGCAATGGATTGAAGCCGGCTTGCCTGCATTTTCCCTTCCGGAATGGCTGCAATACCGGCGATAAAAAAAATGAAGAGACAAAGTGTGGCGCGTTTTTTCATATGCAAGAGTATATTTTTACAGGACCATGAAAATACACCAGCAAACGCTAAAACTGAAAGAAAGAAAAAGAGGTTTTCACCTGGTTACGGATGACGTGCTGCGTGCCATCCCCGAAATACGCGAGTTCAAAAAAGGCATCTGCCAGGTGTTTATTCAGCATACGTCGGCTTCACTCAGTATAAACGAAAATGCAGATCCTACTGTAAGAATGGATTTCGAGATGTATTTTAATAAAACCGTTCCTGAACGCGATAAAGATTACCGGCATGATTCCGAGGGACCAGATGATATGCCAGCCCATTTAAAAGCCGCCTTTCTCGGAAATTCGGTGATGATACCTGTAACTAACGGTCAGCTTGCACTTGGTACCTGGCAGGGCATCTATCTTGGAGAACACAGGAATTATGGTGGCGAACGAAGGCTGGTGATCACAATCTGGGGAGAAATTTAATACTTTTCTCATTTTTGATAACTGCCCTTATTTTGTTTTTTTATTCCCGGTATTAAACGCATCTCTGAAATCACAGTTAACTTCGCCAGATCGAAAACAAACAGATTATGAGTCGATTTCAGAATAAAGTAGCATTAGTCACGGGCAGTAGCCAGGGGATTGGTGCCGCCTGTGCCCTTAAACTTGCCGAAGACGGATGCGATATTGTTTTGAACGGAAGAAAACTCGACGAACGGGGCGAAGACCTCATCAAACAGATTAAGACGACAGGCAGGAAAGTGGAATTCGTTGAGGCGGACCTCCTGAAGTTTACTGATATCGGCACGCTTATCTCCCGCGCCACCAGTGCCTTTGGAAAACTTGACATCCTCGTTAACAATGCGGGAATGGAAATTAAAAAAGCCTTCCAGGAGGTTACCGAAGAAGAATATGACGAGGTGATGAACCTTAATGTTAAGG
>JBDTEB010000324.1:0-4060 GCA_039922795.1 Chitinophagaceae bacterium | reverse complement strand
CATGTAAGAGGCTATAAGGAAGAAGGCACCATCACCACTCCTTTTGATTTGAGGGTGCAAAATGATATTGACCGCTTTCACCTGGTGATTGATGTAATTGATCGTTTGCCACAATTGGGTAATAAGGGCGATTATTTGAAACAGCAATTAAAAGACAAATTGATAGAACACAAACACTATGTAAACAAACAGGGTAAGGATCTTCCGGAAATACTTAATTGGAAGTGGAATGCGGAACACTCAAAAAAATAGGTAAGCTGTGTGATTCTAAAAACATAAATAATGAATAAGCAAATACTAAAGGATACCATCCAAAAGCTTTTTGCCGGAAATAAAGGGCTGCTTGCGATGGATGAAAGCACCGGTACCTGCGACAAACGTTTTGCAGCCGCAGGCATTCCGCAAACAATTGAAATGCGTCGTAAATACCGGGAAATGATCGTGACAACGCCGGGTTTGAATGAAAGTATAGGCGGCGCCATTTTATTCGATGAAACCATCAGGCAGCAGACAAGCGATGGGCTGCCAATGGCCGACGTGCTGCTAAAAGCTGGAATTATACCCGGGATAAAGGTTGACACAGGCGCAGTGGCAATGGCCGGTTTCTCCAATGAAAAAGTTACTGAAGGCCTGGATGGTTTGCGCGAACGTTTACAGGAATATAAATCGATGGGTGCACGTTTTGCCAAATGGCGGGGTGTAATTACTATTGGCAGTGATATGCCCACAACACCATGTATTAAAGCCAATATACATGCACTTGTACGATATGCTGCCCTATGTCAGGAAGCTGGTATCGTACCCATTGTAGAGCCTGAAGTATTGATGACGGGTAATCATACCATTGAACGTTGTCACCAGGTGACAGAAATGGTTTTAAAGATCCTTTTTTATCAGTTTTATCAATTCAAAATTGATCTGGAAGGAATGATCCTGAAACCTAACATGGTCATTGCCGGCACAGGGAACCCGGTGCAAAATACCATTGACGAGGTTGCTGAATCTACTTTCAATTGTTTGCTCGCCTCCGTTCCTGCGACCATGCCTGCCATTGCATTTTTATCCGGCGGACAATCGCCCCAGGATGCGGCTGCCCATTTGAATGCCATACACACAAAATTTAAAAACCACCTGCCCTGGATAGTCAGTTTTTCTTTTGCAAGAGCTATTCAGCAACCCGCTTTAGATGTTTGGAAGGGAAAGGATGAAAATGTAAAAGAAGCGCAAAAACTGTTGTTCCGGCGGGCAACACTGGATGCTGCGGCGCGTGCCGGAAATTATTCTTCAGCAATGGAAAAATCACCTACATAATTATGGAAATTAGTCCTTTGGCCGGCAGGCCGGCAGAGCAGAATATTCTTGTGGATATACCGAGGCTTGTTTCAGCCTATTATACGGGGATACCTGATTCCTCTGTACCTGCCCAACAGGTTGCCTTTGGTACTTCGGGTCATCGCGGATCGTCGTTGACAAATTCATTCAACGAAAATCATATTCTGGCAATTACCCAGTCTATTTGCCAGTATCGGAAAGAACAAGGAATTGATGGCCCCCTGTATCTGGGTTTCGATACGCATGCGCTTTCGGCGCCTGCATTCGCTACCACCATGGAAGTATTAGCTGCCAATGATGTGGAAGTAATGATTGCAAACGATGATGAATACACGCCCACACCTGTTATCTCGCATGCTATTTTAAAATATAATCAGGACAGAAAAACCGGATTGGCAGATGGTATCGTCATCACACCTTCGCACAATCCACCAGATGATGGCGGCTTTAAATATAACCCCCCGAGCGGCGGACCTGCCCCGGGTAACGTCACCGACTGGATAGAAAAGAAAGCCAACGAACTGATGCGTAATAATTTGCAGGCAGTGAAAAGAATTTCTTATAAAAGAGCATTGTCCGCTAACACTACCCACCGCCACGATTATTTGAATACCTATATCAATGACCTTGAAAACGTTATCGACATGAAGCTGATCCGTGATTCGAAGATCAGGATTGGCGTTGATCCGCTTGGCGGTGCAGGTGTGCATTACTGGGAACCAATCGCAGAACTTTATGCACTTGATTTGACCGTTGTAAATAAAAGTGTGGATCCAACTTTCAGATTCATGACGGTAGATTGGGATGGGCAGATCCGTATGGACCCTTCCTCGCCTTACGCCATGCAACGACTGATCGCGATGAAAGACGATTTTGACATTTCCTTCGCCTGCGATACTGACCATGACCGTCATGGAATCGTGACAAAAAGCGCGGGGCTGTTGAATCCCAATCATTATTTATCTGTTGCGGTGTTCTACCTGTCGCAAAACCGACCACAATGGAATACAACAGCGGCGGTGGGCAAAACAGTCGTAACCACGCAGCTTATTGAACGCATCGCAACAAAACAGAGGAGAAAGATTTACGATACACCTGTTGGATTTAAATGGTTTGTTGACGGATTACTCGATGGTTCACTTTTTTTTGGTGGCGAAGAAAGTGCCGGGGCATCATTCTCAAGATTGAATGGCAGCGTTTGGACCACCGATAAAGATGGATTTATACCGGCCCTGCTTTCAGCGGAAATTACCGCAAAAACAGGAAGAGATCCCGGCCTGTTGTATGCAGATCTTACCAGCGAATATGGTAAACCCTACTACGACCGTGTTGAAGCAAAAGCGACCTCTGAACAAAAAGAGAAATTGAAAGCACTTTCTGCGGAACAAATAGAACGAAAAGATATGGCCGGGGAAAAAATCGAAACCATTCTTACAAAAGCGCCCGGAAATAACGCTGCGATCGGAGGCTTGAAAGTAATGACAGCGAATGCCTGGTTTGCTGCGCGCCCATCAGGTACGGAAGATATTTACAAAATCTATGCAGAAAGTTTTTTGGGGAAGGACCATCTTAAAAAGGTTATCGATGAGGCACAAGCCATCGTAAATGCTGCATTGTAGGTACCACCTTCGCCAGCTGCCAGGGCTCCGTTGAAAAGATGCAGCAGGCAGTTGCATGCCATGGCCATTTGCAAGTACCAGGCTTGGCAGCCCTCAATTAAGCATTTTCTTCAATTTGCTGCTGTCCAATATCGTGATACTGCCACTCTGGATATCGATTAATTTTTCATTTTTAAAATCGGTTAATGTTCTAATCAGGGACTCAGTTGCAGTTCCCGCAACCGATGCGAGATTTTCACGGCTTATTTTTATCGTGAAAGTTTCATCCTCATTTTCCTTGAATTTATCCCGAAGTCTGATGAGTGCGTCAGCCACTTTTTTGCGAAGCGAATCGTAGGCAAGATTTATAAGCTGTTGTTCTTTGGCCGTAATGTTTTTCGCGAGCAATTTGATGAATTTCTGTGATATCTCGTAGTTGCTTCGCATCAGGTTTTCAAATTCCTGCTTGGATACCACCGCCAGCTCGGTGTCTTCCAATGCTGCTGCGCGATCTTTATACACAGATCCTTCGAGCAGCGATGAATAACCAAAGAAATCACCTGCTCTGCACAATGTTACGACCAGCTCTTTTCCGTCAGTATTGCTGACGAATATTTTCACTTTCCCTTTCAGGATATAAAATAGCCAAATGGGATGATTGCCTTCGGAGTATATGATCTGTTTGCGTTTATACCGCTCAATTTTTTTTCCCTCCACGAAAGATTCCAGCGCAGTTTCGCCTTGCGTTATCCTGATAAGTTGCGTTACCCCTTCCATCCCTTTGGAAACCAGTTTCAACTGGGCTGTTTTTTTCAACCGGACGTCTATTGAATGCAGCAGGTCAGTGGGTGAAAAGGGTTTGGTAATATAATCGTCGGCTCCTACACCCATCCCTTTTCTAAAATCCCCTGCATCAGCTTTGGCGGTAAGAAATATGAAAGGGATAAGTTTCAGATCGGGATTTCGCTGCATAATATTCAACACGCCGAACCCATCGAGTTCTGGCATCATTATGTCGCAAATAATCAAGTCGGGTTTCTGCTTCAGAGCCGCATCAACCCCTTTTTTACCGTTTTCGGCCATTGAAACGACATAGCCCGCCAGTTCAAGAATCTCGGCAATATTTTCTC
>JBDTEB010000323.1:0-7276 GCA_039922795.1 Chitinophagaceae bacterium | reverse complement strand
ATATAAATTTCGAAAATTTAGTAAAATTATCTCTTCGCATACTGGTCATCGTAATAGTTCTGGTAATTACCACTGGTGATGTCGTTGATCCAGTCTTCATTTGCAAGGTACCAGTCGACCGTTCTTTCAAGGCCTTCTTCAAATTGAAGAGAGGGCTGCCATCCCAGTTCTTTATTCAGCTTGGTAGCATCGATCGCATACCTGAGATCATGACCAGCTCGGTCTTTGACGTAGGTGATCAATTCTGCGGATTCACCTGGTGCTCGGCCAAGTTTGCTATCCATGATATTGCAAAGCAGGTGGATAAGATCAATATTTGTCCATTCGTTAAATCCACCGACATTATATTTTTCACCGGTTTTGCCCTCGTGATAAATGATATCGATAGCGCGGGCGTGATCCTCCACGAAAAGCCAGTCTCTTACATTTTCACCTTTACCATAAACAGGAAGGGGCCGTTTTGTTTTGATGTTATTGATCATTAACGGAATCAGCTTTTCCGGAAAATGGTGTGACCCGTAATTATTGGAACAATTGCTCATTACGACAGGCATTCCGTAGGTATGATGGTAGGCCATTACAAAATGGTCTGAAGACGCCTTGGATGCAGAGTACGGTGAACGCGGATCGTAAGGGGTTGTTTCGTAGAAGAACCCTTCCTCACCAAGCGAGCCATATACTTCGTCGGTAGAAACATGATAGAAACGGTGTTCCTGCATATTTTCCTTCCATGATTTCCTGGAGGCATTCAACAGAATCGCTGTACCAAGCACATTCGTTTTTACGAAGGCAAGAGGATCAACAATCGACCTGTCAACATGGCTTTCCGCAGCCAGGTGAATCACCCCGTCAAAACTGTATTTTACAAACAGCGCGTCTATGGCTGTCTCATCTGTAATATCCCCTTTTTCAAATATATAGTTCGGCGCATCCTCGATGTCTTTCAGGTTCTCGAGATTGCCGGCATAAGTTAGCGCGTCCAGGTTTACAATTGTGTAATCAGGGTACTTTGTAACAAATAGCCTCACTACGTGTGAACCGATAAATCCAGCGCCGCCGGTAATAAGAATAGTTTTTTTCACAAATGATAATTTAGTGTTTAAGGCAAGCCTCGTCGGGGTTAAAGGCTGTAATACTTTAGCTTGTCAAATTTATTTCGGTATATCCCCTTCAGGTCGGCAAATAATGCATTCGGTTTCGTAATACCCAAAAGAAAATCTTCCGTGAAATTCCGATATTCGTTATGCGCCACCGCTAAAATTACCGCGTCGTAGCCGGACCCAATGTCGGTGGCCATCTTCAAACCGTATTCATGTTTCACTTCCCCTGCATCTGCATGCAAGTCAACAAAATCCACTGTTAAAGAATATTCAAGCAGTTCTTTAACCATATCGGCGACTTTTGAATTGCGAATGTCACTCACGTTTTCTTTAAAAGTGGCCCCCAGAACAAGAACCTTGGCTGAAGCAGTATCTGCTGAATTCCTGATGATATGCTGCACAACTTTTTTAGCTACATACCTCGGCATGTCATCGTTAACGAACCGGCCGGCAGAAATCACCCGGGAGTTGTAACCAAGTTGCTGGGCTTTATAAGTAAGATAGTAAGGATCGACACCGATGCAATGACCACCCACTAGGCCCGGAGAATATTTTAAAAAATTCCATTTTGTACCCGCGGCCTCAAGAACATCGTAAGTATTGATGCCGATACGGTCAAAAATAATGCTTAATTCATTCATTAGCGAGATGTTAAGATCCCGCTGTGTGTTCTCAATAATTTTTCCGGCTTCAGCCACTTTAATACTGGGTGCACGATGCACACCGGCCTTAACCACAATCTCGTAGGTTTTGGCTATCTCATCCAGGGAAATATCGTCACAGCCTGAAACGATCTTGATGGTGTTGGCAAGCGTATGAATTTTATCGCCGGGGTTTATCCTCTCAGGAGAATACCCCAGTTTAAAGTCCTCCTTCACATGCAGGCCCGAGACCTTTTCAAGAATGGGAAGACAATCCTCCTCCGTACATCCCGGGTAAACCGTGGATTCATATACTACATAATCCCCCCTTTTAAGTACCTGGCCGATCGTTTGAGAGGCACGCGTCACAGGGTCCAGATCAGGAACTTTGTGATCGTCAACGGGTGTTGGTACCGCCACTACAAAAAATCTGGCTTCACGAAGAATCCCGATATCGGTTGTAAAAACGATATCCTTCCCGTCAAAGGCTGCAGCATCAAGTTCTTTGCTGGGATCAATCCTGTTCTTCATCATGTCGATACGAGGCTGACTGATGTCAAAGCCTATAACCGACAGACTTGCGGCAAATTCAAGCGCGATAGGTAGTCCAACGTACCCCAACCCTATCACCGCAAGCTTTGCCTTTTTATCAAGAAGATCCTGGTTGATGATCATTACTTGATGCTTTTAAACTCTTTGGGCTGTTTAAAAAGCTCTTCTTTGGGAAGCGTTTTAAAATAGTCGTACGTTATCTTAAGCCCTTCGGCCCGGTTAATTTTCGGAGACCAGCCCAGCACTTCCCTGGCTTTTGTGATGTCTGGTTTGCGTTGTTTAGGATCATCCTTTGGCAATGGCTGATAAACGATCTTCTGCGTGGTACCGGTAAGTTTGATGATCTCTTCAGCAAAATCTTTCAGAGAGATCTCATCGGGGTTTCCCACATTTACCGGGTATTGATAGTCACTCATCAGCAGGCGATAGATGCCTTCGACGAGATCGTCCACGTAACAAAAGCTGCGCGTCTGGCTGCCATCACCGAAAACGGTAAGGTCTTCACCGCGGAGAGCCTGTCCGATGAATGCAGGAAGGGCACGCCCGTCATTGAGTCGCATTCTCGGACCATATGTATTGAAGATCCTGATAATTCTTGTTTCAAGACCATGAAAATTGTGGTAAGCCATGGTGATCGCTTCCTGGAATCGTTTGGCCTCATCATAAACACCTCTCGGACCAACAGGATTTACATTTCCCCAGTACTCTTCGGTTTGCGGATGAACAAGGGGGTCACCGTAGATCTCTGAAGTAGAGGCAATCAGCATCCTGGCATTTTTTGACTTAGCCAGGCCAAGACAGTTGTGTGTTCCCAGAGACCCAACCTTCAAAGTCTGTATCGGTATTTTCAGGTAATCTATCGGACTGGCAGGAGAGGCGAAATGCAGAATGTAATGTAATTCTCCAGGTACGTGGATAAATTTTGAAATATCATTATGATAGAATTCAAAATCCTCCAGTTTAAACAGGTGTTCGATGTTGCGAAGATCGCCAGTGATGAGATTGTCCATGCCGATCACATGAAAACCTTCTTTTATAAACCGATCGCAAAGATGCGAACCCAGAAAGCCGGCTGCACCTGTTATTAAAACTCTTTTCTTTGACATGTTAGGAGGGTTAAATTTCTGAGGAAGCCGGTCTTCCAATACTTTCGTAATAGAATCCAAGTTCTTTGATCGATGCTGTATCAAAGAGATTACGGCCGTCGAATATGATCTTGCTTTTCAAGGTTGAAACGATCTTCAGGAAGTCGGGAGTTCTGAACTCGTTCCATTCTGTAGCGATGATTAGTGCATCTGCTTTTTCAAGGGCCTCGTACTGGCTGGCCGCATATTTGATCTTGTCGCCAACCACTCCTTTTACATTTGGCATTGCTTCGGGGTCGAAAGCGGTTACCGTTGCACCAGCAGCGAGCAGCGCATCGATCATATATAAAGCCGGAGCTTCCCTGATATCATCTGTGTTGGGCTTAAAAGCAAGTCCCCACAGAGCAAAGTGTTTGCCTTGAAGATTATCTTTGAAGTAACGACTGATCTTCGGAATAAGATGCAGTTTCTGCCGCTCATTTACTTCCATTACCGAGTTAAGGATCCTGAAATCATAACTTACTTCATTGGATGACTGAACCAATGCCTGCACATCTTTTGGAAAACAGCTTCCGCCGTAACCTATGCCAGGAAATAGAAAACGTTTACCGATTCTTTCATCGCTTCCTATTCCGCGCCGAACCATATCAACGTCGGCACCCATTTTTTCGCAAAGCTGGGCGATTTCGTTCATGAAGGAGATCTTGGTAGCGAGAAATGAATTGGCAGCGTATTTAGTCAGTTCGGCAGAACGTTCGTCCATAAAAATCACGGGGTTTCCCTGGCGCACGAAAGGAGCATAGAGGTCGCCCATCACTTTTTTTGCCCTTTCAGAGCTGGTGCCGATAACCACCCGGTCGGGCTTCATAAAGTCTTCTACTGCCACCCCTTCGCGTAAAAATTCAGGATTGGAAACAACGTCGAATTCGCCGGAGTAATTGGCGGCTATAGCCTTTCTCACTTTTTCGGCAGTTCCTACCGGAACGGTACTTTTGTCAACAATAACCACGTATTCACCCAGCAGTTTACCGATATCCTGGGAACAGCCCAGTACATACCGCAAATCTGCAGAACCATCCTCACCCGGAGGGGTTGGCAAAGCCAGAAATACGATGACAGCGTCTTTGAGTCCTGCAGCCAGATCAGTTGTAAAATGAAGGCGATCTTCCTTGAGATTTCTCAGGAACAATTTTTCCAGACCCGGTTCGTAAATAGTGATCTGCCCGTTAGACAACTTATCAACTTTAGTTTTGTCGATGTCTACACAAACTACCTGGTTACCTGTTTCTGCAAAACAGGTTCCTGTTACCAGGCCTACGTAGCCCGTACCAACAACTGCAATCTTCATATTTTAAGGTTTAAGTTTTTATAAATTTCTTCACTGTTTCAGCAATATAATCGAGCTGGTCTTTGTCGAGTTCTGTATGAATTGGCAAAGAAATCACTCTTTTTGTGAGCCAGTCAGTAACCGGGAGATCGAAGGAAGCGCCTCCGAAAGCCTCGAACATCTTCTGCCTGTGTGAGGGGATCGGGTAATAGATCATAGAAGGCACATTCTTCGAGGCCAGAAATTCAGAAAGCGAGTCTCTGTCTATTCCTTCCAGAATCAACGTATACTGGTGAAAAACATGCCTGCTATAGGCAGCTCTGAAAGGAGTGGTTATTGAATCGATACCGAAGAAGGCTGCATCATAAAAATCTGCTGCTTCCCTTCTTGCCACAATATATTCATCAAGATATTTAAGCTTAACATCGAGGATGGCTGCCTGTATGGCATCGAGCCTGCTATTGCAACCGACCACATCATGCTGGTAACGCTTGCTCTGGCCATGACTCGCAATCATCCTGAGTTTTAGCGCCAGTTCGTCGTCATCAGTAAACATCGCCCCACCATCTCCATAAGCGCCGAGGTTTTTTGATGGATAAAAGGAGGTACAGCCGATATGACCAATGCTGCCGGTCTTTTTTACAGTACCGTCAGTAAAAGTATAGTCGCCTCCAATTCCCTGGGCATTGTCCTCGATAACGTAGAGACCAAACTCTTCCGCAATCTTCATGATTTCTTCCATCTTCGCAGCATGCCCATACAAGTGAACAGGCACGATGGCCTTTGTTTTTGGCGTGATCAGTTTTCTTATTGACTCGGTGTCTATACAAAAAGTGTGTTTATCCACTTCGGCGAAAACCGGTGTCAGCCTCAACAAGGCGACCACTTCGACCGTCGCGATATAGGTAAACGATGGTGTAATCACCTCATCTCCGGGTTGAAGACCGAGTGCCATCATCGCAATCTGCAAGGCATCCGTTCCATTGGCGCAGGGAATAACATGCTTCGAGCCGTTATACGCAGCAAGATTAGTTCCGAAATGCTGAACAGCGCTGCCGCCGATGAACATCGAACTATCGATTACATTGTGAATAGCGGTATCTACCTCCGATTTTATCTTGTTGTACTGCCGCCTTGTATCAACCATCTGGATGGGGTGCATATCCTTTTTTTAAGAGCCGCAAAAATAATAAAATATAGGTAGGCTAAAAGATTGATTTTAGATTTGCCCCCAATTCAATCATCACTCCTTGCCATTGCTTTTTTATCGTCTTTTCCTTTTTTTATACAAAACCGGGGTCTGGATAATAAGTCCCTGGAACCCGAAAGCCCTGTTATGGCTTAAGGGAAGAAAGAACCTATTTGACCATATTACACAGAAAATGTCAGCCGACCACCGCAAAATTCGCGTTTGGATGCACTGCGCCTCGCTGGGTGAATTTGAACAGGGAAGACCGGTGATAGAGGGTCTTCGGCAGAATTACCCGGAAATCTCTATTATCGTTACTTTCTTCTCTCCTTCAGGATTCGAAGTGCGCAAAAACTACGAGGGCGCAGATCATATTTTCTATTTGCCAGCTGATTCAGCTTCAAACGCACGGAGATTCCTTGATATTGTCAGGCCAACCCTGGTATTATGGATTAAATATGAATATTGGTATTATTATCTGCGTCAGATCCACAAGATGCAGATTCCCCTTTTGCTCATTTCAGCCAATTTTATTCCATCACAGGCTTTCTTTCAATGGTATGGATCGCTGCATCGTAAAATGCTTGACTTTTTCTCGGGCATTTTCGTTCAGTCGGAGAGCTCGCGGATTTTGCTGACATCAATTAATGTAGTGAAGAAAGTGGAGATTGGCGGAGACACGCGCTTTGACAGGGTTATGGATATCGCGGGCCAGTTTGAAGAAATTGAGTCTATCGCCAGGTTTTGCGGACAATCACAGGTAGTGGTGTCGGGAAGCACCTGGGAAGAGGATGAGGAGATGCTGGACCACTATGCCAACACCCACCAGGGTATCCGGTTTATCATTGCCCCCCATGAGATCGGAGAGGAAAGGATCAGGAAAATACAGGAATTGTTCAAGCACTCTGTTACCTATTCGACGTATATCAATGAGTCGGAAATGAGGGAGCCTGCAGGGGAAACGAATGTGCTGATAATTGATAATATCGGGTTGCTTTCGCGTTTGTACAAATATGCGACAATTGCCTACGTGGGTGGTGGGTTTGGTGAGGATGGCGTGCATAACATATTGGAGGCTGCTGTTTTCGGGAGACCGGTTATTTACGGGCCGGTGTATGAAAAATTTCTTGAAGCGGCAGAGCTGGTTGAATGCGGCGGGGGAATTTCAATCGGGTCGGCGCTGGAGCTGGAACGATTGCTGAATAAGTTGTTGAAAGATAAATCAGCCTATAATACAGCAGCGCAGGCATCACGCAATTACGTCCGGGAGAATATTGGTGCCCGGGAAAGGATTCTAAAGTTTATTGAAGATAACCACCTGGTGTAGGGGCCGGCCTTGCGTCCGCCCTGGTCGGTTTACCGTTTTGTAGGGGCGGGCCTTG
>JBDTEB010000322.1:0-3024 GCA_039922795.1 Chitinophagaceae bacterium | reverse complement strand
ATTGATGATCGGCGGCCCGAGGAAGTCAATTTTTCCAGTATTAACTTTTGAGGCCTTTTTATCAGCAAGGTTAAAAAGGAACATATCGTAGCTGGTGTTTTCATCACCTGGCTGATCATACGGACGGGTTTTGATCTCGCCCCTGGTGCCTGATGCCGAGGTAAGAATATAACTTACCGTTTTTGCTTTCACCGGGTCTATCTTATATCCCACAAGTCTTTTACTATCTGGCGACCAGGAGAGAGAACCATAAGGTTGCTCCCGGTTACCATCAAACGTAAACTGGATGGAATCGCCGTCGCCTGACGGTCTTACAAAAACATTGCCGTCTCGTACAACTGCGTTCCATGCTTTATCGGGTGAGGTGCTTTCCGATCTGAAGGCCCTTGCCCTGCGGATGAGCGGCCCTGGATTCGTTTCAGTGAAACGGATATTCTCCCTATAATCAGCCGGTGGGGTTGACTGGCTGATTACGTAAGTCTGGAGATTGGCGAGCCACCATTTACTGTCAATTAAAAACCGGATCCTGCTTCCATTGTCCTCGAAGCGCATGGATGAAATATTGAGTTTCGAGCCGTCATATTTCTGTCCGGCCATTACGGAGAATGCTTCAGCCAGCTTTTGATGGTCGAAAGCTTTTTGCTTTTTATTTTTTGCGGCATTTACCAGTATGTATTCCGTTGTAGAATCAACGAGCCTGTTCTGATACCAGAATGTTTCACCATCTTTCTGCCAGTTGGGTTGCAGGCCAAGTTTAAAGACTTTTCTGCGCGCATTACTGTCCAGCAAGGCTGCTTTGCGGTAACGGGTTAACACCTCCTCTCTCGATGGGCGATACGCTGGAAGTGCGGCTTTTACAGAGGCAGGCGTGGTGCTGCCGGACTGGCCGTTTACGAAGCAGATCGAAAAAATCAGGAAGGTTGACAGGAAGTATTTGATCAATGTCATATTACTTTAATTGAGGCTAAATCATTCACATACATGATTCAAATTTGCATATTACAACTATAATTTGCTTGAATTTCACGCCTGTTAATATTCGGAAACAAATGATTAATAAAAGGAAATTTTATCGTTTTTCCTGCCCTTACTTTTAGTGATGATCATTCCATAGGTTTGCTTCAAACATAAACAACATCCAAATGCCAAAAATGCTGCGTGTTCTTTCGCTGTTCATCCTGACCATTTTATCCATTACGGCGTATGGCCAGGGTAAGGGAAGTGAATATGTTCCCTGCCAGGAAATGCCCAATATCATGCAGAATTTTAATGCGGATTACCGGGTGCTTCTCCGATTTTATACGCCGGTTTCCGGAAACGGTGGTGGCAGGGGCTTTGGCGGCGGTGACGCTGGTATAGGCTCGCCTGAAAAAAGGGCGCGCATGGATAAATTGTACGGTGACTATGTTAAGAAACTCGAAGCCATCAGTTTTGCAGAACTGCCACAGGAATGCAAGGTGGATTATATTCTTTTTAAAAGAGACCTGAATGAGAAGATCCTGCTGGCTAAAAAAGAAGCCGCAGAGTATGAGAAGGTTAAAGAATGGTTCCCGTTCGCGGAGAAGATCTATGCGCTGGAGAAAAGCCGTCGTCGTGGCAAACAACCCGATGCCCAGTTAGTGGCCAAAGAGTGGTTTGACATGACAGGTGAAATAAAAGCGCTTCAGTCAAAACTCAGGGACAGCAAGCCAATGAATTCCGAATCGGTTTTCGAAGCTTCAGAATCAATTGCCGATATGAAAAAAGCCGTTGCCAGTGTATATGAATTTTACAACGGGTACGATCCCATGTTTACCTGGTGGGTTCCGAAACCATACAAAGATCTTGATGATGCATTGACGGCCTATGCCGCCGCATTCAAAGGGAAAACAGCTAGTGTTACTGCACCGGATAAAAGCGGAATCGTGGGCGTTCAGGCCGGGCGCGATGAACTGATCCGCCAGCTGAAATATGAAATGATCCCTTACACACCGGAAGAACTGATCGATATAGCCAACAAGGAGTTTGCCTGGTGCGATGCTGAAATGCTGAAAGCCACCAAGGAAATGGGTTTCGGTACCGACTGGAAAGCCGCTCTGGAAAAGGTTAAGAATACTTATGTTCCCGCTGGTCAGCAACCTGAAGCTATCCTGAAATTATACACGGAGTCTGTGGATTTTTTGAAAAAGAAAGACCTGATTACTATTCCTCCACTTGCCGAAGAGGTATGGGGCATGCGGATGATGGCTCCGGAAGCTCAGTTGCAGAGCCCGTTTTTTCTTGGCGGTGCAGACATTATCATTTCTTATCCGACCAACACGATGGACGAGGATGATCGCCTGATGAGCATGCGCGGAAACAACCCCCATTTTTCAAGAGCGACGGTGCATCACGAATTACTCGCCGGCCATAACCTGCAACAGTTTATGAATAACCGCTATCGCACTTACCGCAATTTCACCACACCATTCTGGACGGAAGGCTGGTCGCTTTACTGGGAACTGTTGCTATGGGATCTTGATTTCCCGCAGGGTCCGGAAGATAAGATAGGAATGCTTTTCTGGCATATGCATCGTTGCGCGAGAATTATATTTTCTCTTAATTATCACACCGGCAAATGGACTCCGCAGCAGTGCATCGATTTTCTCGTGGATCGTGTGGGTCATGAAAGAGCAAATGCCGAAGCTGAGGTACGTCGTTCCTTTGTGGGAAGGTATCCGCCTCTCTACCAGTTGGCATATCTCACCGGTGGCCGCCAGTTTTATGCACTGCACAGAGAGATGGTGGGAAGTGGCAAGATGACCAATAAGAAATTTCATGATACCATCATGCAGTTGAATGCCATGCCGGTAGAAATGATCAGGGCGATTATGACCAATCAGAATTTGACGAAAGATTTTCAAACGAACTGGCGTTTTTATAAGTAGGGGCGGGCCTTGCGTCCGCCCTCTTCGCGGGGCATCGGCGTCATGTGGGGGCGGGCCCTGCGTCCGCCCTCTTCGCGGGGCAGCGATTGTCACGTAGGGGCGGGCCTTGCGTCCGCCC
>JBDTEB010000321.1:0-4413 GCA_039922795.1 Chitinophagaceae bacterium | reverse complement strand
ATCCAAGCTGTTTGATGTCATCGAGGAACTTTGCCGTTGAAGGGATATTTGTCCACTTGATGATATCACCGATGATCTCTCTGAGTGATTTTTTTGTAAGCAGAGCATTAATATAACCCGCACCCCTTGGCACGAACTCGTTGAAGATGATACGTCCAACGGTTGTTTCAGTCATTTTGATCTGAAAAGTACCATCGTCATTACGCACTTCGACTTTCACCTTAATATTGGCATGAAGGTCGATGCGCTTCTCGTTGTAAGCGATAATCACTTCTTCAGGTGAATAGAACGATTTCCCTTCACCTCTAACAGGCTCTTCTTCTGTTGATTTCTTTCCCTTGGTGATATAGTACAATCCCAAAACCATGTCCTGTGAAGGAAGGGTGATTGGCGTACCGTTCTGTGGGTTAAGGATATTGTGAGAAGAAAGCATCAGCAGCTGGGCTTCAAGAACCGAGGCATTACTGAGTGGAACGTGAACGGCCATCTGGTCACCATCGAAATCCGCATTGAAGGCCGTTGTAACGAGCGGGTGAAGCTGGATCGCCTTTCCTTCAATCAGTTTGGGCTGGAAGGCCTGGATGGACAACCGGTGCAGTGTTGGGGCACGATTGAGCAATACCGGGTGACCCTTCAGAATGTTTTCCAGGATATCCCAAATGATCGCTTCTTTTTTGTCAACCAGTTTACGGGCACTCTTCACCGTTTTCACGATACCTCTTTCGATCAGTTTCCTGATGATAAATGGTTTGAAGAGTTCCGCCGCCATATCTTTTGGAAGTCCACATTCGTGAATCTTGAGTTCAGGTCCAACAACGATTACGGAACGACCGGAGTAATCCACACGCTTACCAAGAAGGTTCTGACGGAAACGACCTTGTTTACCTTTGAGCACGTCACTGAGTGACTTCAGTGCACGTCCACCTTCAGCCTTAACTGCATTTGACTTACGGGAGTTATCGAAAAGGGAATCGATGACTTCCTGCAGCATCCTTTTTTCATTACGAAGGATAACTTCCGGTGCCTTGATTTCCAGGAGTCTTTTCAGACGATTGTTCCTGATGATCACCCTGCGGTAGAGATCGTTCAGATCCGAAGACGCGAAACGGCCGCCATCCAATGGAACGAGTGGGCGAAGTTCCGGTGGGATAACAGGAATATATTGCATAACCATCCACTCCGGACGGTTGGTGATGCGTGTGTTGGCGTCACGGAAAGATTCCACGACACTGAGTCTCTTGAGGGCATCGGCCTTTCTCTGCTGGGAGGTTTCTGTTGCAGCGGCATTACGAAGGTCGAAGGAAAGTTGGTCAAGATCTATCCTCTGGAGGAGATCATGAACGGCTTCGGCACCCATCTTGGCGATAAACTTGTTTGGGTCATCGTCGGGCAGGTATTGATTTTCGCGCGGAAGTGCTTCCAGGATGTCAAGATATTCCTCTTCTGTAAGCAGGTCACCGAAATTCTGGCCTTTATCGGCACGAAGACCGGATTGAATTACCACGAAGCGTTCGTAGTAAACAATGGTTTCCAATTTCTTGGAGCTCATTCCGAGCAGGTAACCAATCTTGTTGGGTAAGCTTTTGAAATACCAGATGTGCACAACGGGCACCACCAGCTTGATGTGGCCCATGCGTTCGCGGCGTACTTTTTTCTCAGTCACTTCCACTCCGCAACGGTCACAAACGATACCCTTGTAACGGATACGTTTATATTTTCCGCAGGCGCATTCGTAATCTTTGACCGGTCCGAAAATCCGTTCGCAGAACAAACCATCCCTTTCAGGTTTGTAGGTGCGGTAGTTGATCGTTTCAGGCTTCAGAACCTCGCCGTAGGATCTTTCGAGGATATTATCCGGAGATGCTAATCCAATCGTGATCTGCGAGAAGGTGGCCCTGGGACGGTTTTCTTTTTTGATAGCCATATTGAAATACGTAATTTTTTGTTTCTGACAAACCGGAGTATGCCGGGTAACGAGTTCGGCGGTGTATCAATCCGGTTAATATTTTCCTGAACCTCAATAACTTAAGTTAAAAACTGTGTTCTAGAGTGCCAACATACCTAAATTAGGATGGCAAAGGTAAGTATTTAACGGTTAGAAAGATAAAAGGTTAGAGAATTGATTTGGCCGGTAACGGAGTTTTAACGATTAGCACGTTTTGGTAGATTCATATTTTGGTAGATTCATTTGAGTTTGAGGTATCACTTCTTTTTCGGAGTGTTCCGCATTCTTTAAATAGTAGGGGTAGGGCTTGCCTCTACCCTGGTCGATGAACGGGCAAAAGAGGATGAATTTAATGGTATCGCACCGCCCATTCATCCTCCAGGGCGGACGCAACCGCCCATACATTTTAACCGGCACCAACCTGCCGGTTCCTGCCAAGGAATTTCTTATGAATAACCGCCTGAATGGGCACCGAGGCGATCTTGCTCTCCAGCCAGGATATTATATCGAGATAGGCGAAGGCCCGCGAGGCGGTCTTGTTCTTCTGCAGCATTCTCAGCTTCTCCAGCAACTTTTCAAACTCCGGCTTGAGTGTCTTTGGAGTGAACCGAAAGGAATTACGCAGAAAGCCGAAGATCTCCTCCTCCACCACGCTCAGGTTGCCCATCTTGGCCATAAAGCGGTACACGGATTTCGTCAGGTACTCCAGCAGCTGCAAATTTCCGATCTCGTAATGCGCAATCAGGTGAAGGAGCCGCGCGTAGCATTGAAGATCCGTCCGCAGGTCCACCTTCCAGTTGATGATTCGGTTGAGATAGTCGATCGCCACGCCGTAATTGCCGCTGCCAAAATAGAGCGATGCAATCTTATAATAGAACACCAGCACCCGGTGCCGATCAAGGTAAAGTGCAAAATCTTTGAGATTCTGCTCAATTATCGGAACCAGTTTAAGCCCATCCGTAAAGGTGCCCTCCATAAAATGCTGGTTCAGCTTGGCGATATGGAGGTAAACAAACACTTGTACACGGTTATTCTCATTTTCCATCACTACAGAGGAAGAGGCAAACTGCTCAAAGCGTTCCAGCACTTCTATAAACCGGGGATAGTTCTGCAAATCGAAATGAGCACCCAGCAGGTTGTGAAGTCCTTTAATATAGTGCGTGGTTTCGACCTCGATCATTGCAGGTTCGCGATTAAAAAGCATCACCCATTTTTGGGCGTAGCGGTAGTAAAGCAGAAAATCCTGGCGGATAAAGGCGTACCAGCAATAGCTCTGGTAGAGATACAGCTCTTCATAAAATCCGCTTACCGTAACATGATCAGGTGAAACTGAAATGGACTGTTCAAAAAACCGTTTTACCGCCGTTTCATCCTTCTCATTTCTCGCGTGACCATGTTTGATATACCAGGAATAAAGCAACAGGGAGAGATTGGAAAAAGCACTGATCAGGCTGATCTTCCGGTTTACTTCGTCAACTTCCTGGGTAAGATGATCGGCCCTATCCTGCATACTGCGGGTGATATGCAGCGCCTCGATCTTTTTTTCAAAAAACAGAACCTGCAGCAAGAAGGTATGCTGGTGATGGCTCCTGGCCATTTCTTTCAGCCGCTCGAGCAGTTTGATACTTTGAAGATAGAGTCCTTTATTATACAGGATGCGTGCGTGATCCATCAGTTCATGCAGCTGAATATCGATATTACGTTCATTATCAAGCAGTCTAAGGCTGGAAAGAATCTGCCGGTAAAGGTGCGCTTTCATATTCGAGAGCTGCTGTTTCCGGATGCCTGAATTCTTTTTTAATAAAAGATCCTCGTCATACTCGCCCATTTTGTCCAGGGCATCGAATAGCTGGATGATTTTCATATCCTCAGAGGAGGAGTTACGGGTAACATAAAGCTTGAAATTCCTCTTTTCCTGCTTTTCGAGGGATTTTACCAGTTGAAACAGTGCGTCGGTAGATCTGTTGGGCATCGTAATAATTTTTTCCTGAAACACAGCACCAGTATAAGTTTCGGCGATTTTTTGCCCTTTTTACTGGCGTAAAACGATTAACTTTAAAGTTTTACAAGATGATTGCCCGGGGTTATTTTCGTTCCTCCTACGCCCTTTGGACTGCGGCGGGCAAACCTCTAGTTAAGGCAGAGCCAGCTCACCGAAGGCTCTAGAAGCATCTGAGAGCCTGCTCGCAGAAGCCCAAAGGATTCACGAGAATCGCTCGCCGAAGGCGCTAAAAGCATCGGAGCGCGCGCTCACCGAAGACCCGAAAAGCCTCGGAGAGCCCGCTCGCCGAAGTCCAAAGGACGTAGGAGAGCACAATTTAAAAAAATATATGCCTGACAATAAAGTCTATATTTTTGACACCACCCTGAGAGATGGCGAACAGGTGCCCGGATGCAAGTTGATTGCAAAGGAAAAACTTGAACTCGCCCTCAAACTGGAAGAGATGGGTGTAGACATCATCGAAGCC
>JBDTEB010000320.1:0-6278 GCA_039922795.1 Chitinophagaceae bacterium | reverse complement strand
GGAAAGACGTGTATTTTGCAAGAGTGCTCTCCCCGCGACTTTTCAATCAGTCAGGGATCGATGCGATGCAGCGGATGATTCCAGCCAGTATGAGGCAAGGAACATCCAATCATTTTCTTCTGCCCCTGCCACCCGGGCTGAATACCGAACTACATTCGCCCGATCCGGCAAACATTGTTCCGCCCCTTTTGCCTCAAAATCTCTCCCCGGAACAGATCAGATTGCTGCGCACTTCCAGGCTCTGCCCGGTGATCGACAGTTGTGCGGTGATTGAATAGCGGTCATTTCGGATTTTCCAGGTGAAAGACCACACGAATTTTGCTACTTTGCGCAGGCTGTAAAAAATATATGCGAAGCTGGTTTAAATCTGACGTCGGTATCCTGTTGCAAAAGATCCTTTTTGTTACCCTCGCATTTTTTATCATTCGCATCGTATTTCTGGTTGCGAATTATAATTATTTCCTGGATCTGGAAAGCAGGGAGATCCTGTTGTCGTTGTTTTATGCGACTCTATTCGACCTCGCCTTACTCCTTCCCGTTAGCGCGCCATTTATTTTATTCGCGATCTTATCGCCATTACACTTTGCACGCTTTCGAAAACAGGTGAACGGGATATTTACCTTTATAAATTTCTTGCTGCTTTTTCTGGCAGTCTGCGACAACCTCTATTTCAGTTATACACAGCACCGGATCAATTATGCATTAATCTACCTCGTGCCGCAGTCTTTTACTTTCCAGTTGCTCACAGTGTATTTTTTGAAAGGATGGTATTGGATTTTATTACTTTGCCTTACAGGTCTGATCTATCGAAATATATTTAAGAACCCTGATATACCGCCCACGAAATTTAACCGGGTGCAAAAGGCCATCGGCGTCGCGATGGTAGGATTGGCCTGTATTTCGGCGGTGCGCGGGTTTGAATCCCGGCCGCTTTCACCAAGTTCAGTACTGCTGTATTTTCCTTCCAAAATCATCGACCTGGCTTCGAATACCGGTTTCAATGTGTTGTATTCCTTGTATAAAGGACAGAAAGAATTATCGGAATATGACTATTTCACGGACCAGGAACTTGATCAGAAATTCACCATCTTTCATAAAGCAAAAGGAAACGCAGGGAAACCGAATATCGTTTTATTTGTGATGGAAAGTTTCGCAAAGGATTTCCTGGATAAGACTTCTCCATTCAAAGCGGCCACTCCGTTTCTCGATTCCCTGATGGGGAAAAGCCTTGTATTTGACAAAGCCTACAGCAACGGCAATGAGTCTACACATGGGCTGGTAGCTATTCTCGCCAGTTTGCCTCCGTTTATGCAACTGCCCTATTATCATTCACAGTATCATTCGGTTTCAATAAATGGAATTGGAAAATTGCTGGGTTCAATAAATTATGATACTAATTTTTTCCTGGGAGATGTTGACGATTCGTTTGGCTTCAGGCAGTTCACGCATTCGTTGGGGATCACGCATTACTACAGCAGGAAAGATTTTAATGACGACCGGTTTTACAATGGTGCCTGGGGCATCCACGATGATCATTTTTTTCGATATGCTGTCGATGTTTTATCCACGAAAAAGAATCCGTTTTTTGCCGGCATCTTTAATGTCTCGTCACATCCTCCGTACATCATTCCCAAGAATCTTAGAAGTCGCTTCACCATAAGAGGTCAAAACGCCGCACAGAATAGTGTGTCCTATGTTGATTACGCTTACAGGGAATTTTTTGCCAGGGCAGCCAAAGAATCCTGGTTTAATCAGACAGTTTTTATATTTATTGCAGATCACTTTTTATCTCCTTCCGATAATAAACAAGTGAATGCTGTAAATATGAATGCAATCCCGTTTTTTATTTATTCGCCGCGATCGGGCATTGGGCCGTCTGTGCAACACCAAATGGTTCAGCAGCTTGATGTTCTGCCGACCGTTCTCGAAATAGCAGGCTATTCAGGGAAATTTATGAGTTTTGGTAAATCAGTTTTTGACACCACGGGGGATCGGTTCGCGGTACAACGAATGGGAGATATCTACCAGATACTGGATGATGAATTTGCACTTGGCTTTAACCAGCCTGGCAATGAAGTTGTTTACCTGTATAATTATGTCAAAGACCCGGGATTAAAAATAAATCTTTCGCATGACGAGAAAATGGATGGAATAAAAACTCATTTGGAAACCGAATTAAAAGCCCGGATGCAGCGGTATAACCACGCATTTCTCAACAACAGGCTGTTGTATTGATCAATCATGTTTATTAAAATCAAACTGAAAAGGAATTTATTCATCTTAATCCCATTGGCGTTGCTACTGCTTGCCTTTCGCAACGAGTTGTTATGTTATGTACAGCTGTATCGGTTGAAGAGTCATCTCACAATGGATGTCAGATGTAGTGAAACGAGCAAGCTCAACTTATGCGCCAACGGTGTCTATTCCAAAGTATGGGCACACCGCGTGGACAGTTACGAACGTTTCATCTTCCTTTCCAAATCATTTTCCGGTTTCGAAGTTGACCTCGTTTACGATGAGAAAAGAGACTTTCTTGACGTGGGTCATCCACCTGTCAAAAGTATTGGTCTATCTTTTGAAACATTTCTGCGAGATGCAGCGGGCAGGAATAAATTTTTTTGGCTCGATCTTAAGAATCTGGACAGTGCCAATGCTTCAGCTATCTTGAAATTATTAACAAGGCTTGATAATCTATACAGCATTCGTGGAAGAGTAATCGTTGAATCTGCCAATATTTCCGCACTTGCGAGGATTTCCGATGCAGGTTATTTTACCAGTTTTTATTACGACACCCAATCCTACAAAGATTTTTTAAGTCAATCGCCAGCATCGACTGCCGATTCGGTTTTTGCGAAGATCGATGCAGTTTCGCAGGATGTACTTGCCTATGACACCCTGCTTCAGCGGTTTCCTGCAAAACCCAGGCTCACCTGGGCTTTGTCGGCGAGATACTATCTTTCTGACAGTATGTTTTCAAACCTCGACAGAGATCATCAGCTACTGATCTATCTGGTAAATATCAAGAGTCCCGGTTACCGTTAACAGCTAGTGCCGAAGGAGATTTGATGAGCGAAGGGAATCAGTAGGGAATATTCCAGTAAACCGAGACAGAAAAACGGCTGTCAGGATTTATTTACATTTCGATGGATCCGATTTTACAAAATAAGACCGGTAATTCTTTGAGCTTTTATCCATACAGCCTTCCAGGTTCAGGATCTCAATTTTTCGGAAATCAACAGGCTGTCCCTCGCTTTGCAAGGCAATAAAACCTTCGGTCAGCATCTTGCCATCTTTTTTTATTGCGGGGTCATAATTATTTACAACGCCACCGCCGATCTGCGGTTTCGAATATTGCAGCACAGTGTCACCGTTGATGATATGCGTTATTAATGAGTCGCCGAGAACGATCAATTCCCCCCTCACCCATTCACCGGGAGGATAGGTTTTTGAACTGGATTCTATACAATGTCTTGGATCAATCTTGCCTTTGTAAACGACATCGGTTCCAGGAGAGCACATGTTGCCGGTAGGCCTTGGTTTTCCATCATCGAGCCCGGCAAGTAATTGAAATTCTACCGATATTGGCCAGTCCTGGTCTTTGGGCATTGTTTTCGGATCCTGTGAATGAAACATCACACCGCTGTTCCTGATGGTGTATGACGGTGCATCTTTTCTCCATTCTCCTGTAATGCGGTATTCAAATTTCAGATGATAATAAGCGAATGGCTGATTAAAATACAGATGGCCAAACTGCTGATTGAATTTTTCATATTTGTCATACCGCACTTTCACCATACCATCTTCCACGCGAAAAGTGTTTTCGGGATCCTCGCCCGTTTCGTGATGATTTATTTTTACCGTCCAGTCGTTGATGTCCTTGCCGTTAAACAGGCTGCGCCATTCGGGCTTGGATGGGGTTTTTTGGCTGGTTGCGCATTGCGTGAAAAGTAACGTAGCCGTTGAAAGAGCAATGGATAACACAATGTTTAAAGATCTCTTGGTTTTTGAAAATTGCGAAAGCATTATTGTTGGTTTGAGTGGGGTATGAAAAGTTTCATTTCAATACCGATGGTGTTTTGGGAAGAGAAGGTAGCATTTGATAAGGACATGTAAAAACAAAAAAGGCCTCAGTTTCCTGAAGCCTCTACATATTGTGTGGGAGTTGACGGGTTCGAACCGCCGACCCTCTGCTTGTAAGGCAGATGCTCTGAACCAGCTGAGCTAAACTCCCTTCCTTTCTTTGGGAGTGCAAAGATAAGGGTCAGGATATTTCTGCAAAATATTTTTAATGGATTTTTTTAAACATCTGCAACAGTCCGCTGAAGGCTGCGTTGCGCAGTTTTTCTTCGGATGAATTGCATAATTTTGCCCCATGCAATTCAATATGGCAAAAGAAGAAGTGAGAACCTCTGAGCTTGGGGAAGTGGAGGTGCTTACTGCTGCGGAACACCCTTTCCAACTCATTGTGTGGAACGACGAGGTGAATACTTTTCAACACGTGATCGATACCCTGATGGAGATCTGCGGTCACAGTTCTGAACAGGCCGAACAGTGTGCCATGCTCATACATACTCAAGGGAAATACGCCGTCAAGTCCGGGGGGTACGACGAACTGAGCGTAATGTGCGAGGCCATAACCGAAAGGGGCATCGGTGCCACGGTGGAGTTGACGGTCGCATAATCCCAACAAATAGATACTGAATGCCTGTTTTCCAGCTTCGAAAGGAACTGATCTTTCCACCGGTTCATCTTGCCGAACCTGATGGCTTGCTGGCGGTTGGTGGTGACCTCTCCACAGACAGGCTTCTTCTCGCCTATCGCAGCGGCATTTTTCCCTGGTATTCGGGTGATGAAATTCTCTGGTGGAGCCCCGATCCGCGGTTTGTGCTATTTCCCGATGAACTGAAAGTGAGCAAGAGCATGGAGAAGATCCTTCGAAACGATCAATTTACATTCAGTGTGGACAAGGATTTTAGCGGAGTGATCTCGGCCTGCAAAAGTATCGACCGCCCGGGACAGGATGGAACCTGGATCCTGCCGGAGATCATCGAGGCATATTCGAGCCTGCACCGGATGGGCTTTGCCCACAGCGCCGAAGCCTGGACAGGTAATGAACTGGCTGGCGGACTTTATGGCGTCAGGCTGCGAAATGTGTTTTTTGGAGAGAGTATGTTCAGCCGGGAAAGTAATGCAAGCAAGTTCGCTTTTATCCGGCTTGTGGGAGATTTGCGAAAGGATGGAGTTGAGATGATAGATTGCCAGGTATATACGCCGCACCTGGAGAGTTTAGGGGCAAGGATGGTATCGAGGGAGGAGTTTTTGGAGAGGCTGTAAAGAAATTTGCACCGCAATTAAATCGCGACTGTTGACTATGTATAGGATGCACGTGCGCAGTAATGCAGACCATACCCTGCGACGTTGCGAAATGATTTAAAAATTGAAAGCTGCCCTGTGAATACTCTTGCTGATGATCTGGCTCGCATCGTCTTCCATTTCATAGAGCAGATCCGCAATATCACTGATGCCTAGAACCTGGTCTCCAGGTAATTCGGCAACATATTCCTCCAGGTTGGCCAGTCGTGCCGCATATCCTGTCCCCAAACGTCAAGTTCATACCAGATGCTTTTGTCGTAGAGCACTTTTGCAAAACGCCTGGACGAATCAGGATCCTCGTATTCTCCGCTCCCGGTTACCAGATGAATATGTCCACTGCTGCGTATCTGTTCAAGGATATGATGATCCGTCATATTCGGCATAAAATGCATCGGACTGTTGAAATATACATCTTCATCGAAATACCCCCGGGTATATTCCGTAAGATCGTAAACACCGCTCATGGCCAGACAACCATTGATAAGGTCCGGCCTTTTGAAGAAAAGATTGGCACTGTGTAGTGCCCCGAAGGACGCGCCGCAGGTGATGATGGGAGTATCCCAGCTCGTATTACTTTTTATAAAAGGGATCACCTCATTATATACATAGTCGTTAAAGGCCAGGTGGCGCACCATCTTATCACGTCCGTTCATGCCGTAATTCATCCAGCTCTCGTTGTTCATGCTGTTGATCGAAAACACCTTACACTTACCGGCATTAATGAATGGGGCGATAGAATCAATAAGTTGAAAGCGCTCGTATTCCAGGTAATCGGCGGCAGCCGTCGGTATCATTAACAGGGCAAATCCGTGCCAGCCATAAGTTGCAACAGGCATTTCACGATTGGTTGAAGGACTGTGCCAGGAAGTAAGATGTCTTTGCATGTGAGCTCTGTTTGGGCGATG
>JBDTEB010000319.1:0-5979 GCA_039922795.1 Chitinophagaceae bacterium | reverse complement strand
AAGCATATCCTACCCAGGAAAGGGCAAACAATACCGACAATTACAATGCGGCGGTTGCTGCATTTCCCTATGGCGGTGCTGACGATTTAAATGCCCGGGTGTGGTGGGATAAATAATTATTGCCTCTTTGTGAGCCCGGCGATAATATTGATGATAAGAAACAATTGTGCGACAGCAAAGGCAATCACCAGTATAAGAATTGCTCCCTGCGCGTTAGCCATCCACGCAACAGCTGAAGGGGTTACCGGCTCCACGTATCGGTTACCGGGTGTCCATAGCGTAAACTTCCCCCAAAAAAATGATGTGCTGACGAGCACAATGGAAAGCACAGAAACGATGACATGTATTCCGGTAAGCTTTGCCGAATAAAGAACATTATCGCACAACTTATAGATCATCCATAGCGCCAGCAATATAAAAGAGTTCAGCTTTAGAAACTGCCCTACGCCGATAATAAAGTAGGTATTATAAATGTGCACGTCGAAGGACTGTTTCCCAAAAAGGAATGAAGGAATGATGAGGATGACTGCCGTGATTGACAGCAGGTTGTATATCGGGGATAACAGTTTCATGCCCTCAAAATAAATCATTTTTGCACCGATCTACAGGGAACATTTTCCGGGTTTACTTACCTTCGCGTTTCGTTATGACTCAAAATTAGCATCATGTCGATAACCACTGAAGAAGAATTAAATGGGATGAAACGTGTCAGCGAGGCGGTAGCCCTTACCCTTGCTGAAATGAGAAACCATACAAAGGCCGGGATGACGGCGAAAGAGCTGGACGATTTTGGCGGAAAATTACTGAAAAAGATGGGAGCGAAATCTGCGCCTAAACTCACTTATGGATTTCCCGGCTGGACCTGCATCGGTGTAAACAATGAGATCGCGCATGGCATTCCTACACAACATAAAATATTTAGAGAAGGAGACCTGATCAATATCGATGTATCGGCAGAGATGAATGGTTTCTGGTCGGATAACGGCGGATCTTTTGTACTTGGCGCCGATGTTCAGGGCCATCAGCAACTTGTTAACGCCTCAAAAAAAATTCTGAAAAAAGCGATCGATGCGATAAGAACAGGAGTGAGAATAACGGAAATTGGCGGATTGATTGAAAAGGAATCGAAAGCCCTGGGTTATACTGTGATCAGAAATCTTACCGGTCATGGAATTGGTCGCGGACTGCACGAAGAGCCAAAAGAAATCGCCAATTATTACGAGAGCCGCAAAACGGAAAAGTTCAAAAAGAATTCGGTAGTGGCCATCGAGACTTTTATTTCAACAAAATCAACCATAGCCATTACCGGCAAAGACGGATGGACGCTTACGGGAAACAAGGGAGGCTTTACAGCGCAGCATGAGCATACCATAGTGGTAACGGATGACAAACCGATAGTGCTGACGCACATGAACGGGGTGGATCCTCTCTCTCCCTAATTATTCCTTCCCGCCGTTCTTCCTCGTACTCCTAACTCATAACCCACTGGAGGATTGGCACCTATCAGATTCTTCACGAAATAATCCCAGCGGCGCCTGGTCATATACAGCGAAAACTCGCCGTAGCCATGCCTGCTGTTGGGAAATATGACGAGATCATAATCCTTGTTGGCTTTGTTCAACGCATCCACCACCAGCAAAGTGTTGTAAGGCGGCACGTTGTCGTCGAGCATTCCATGTGCAAGCATCAGTTTACCCTTTAAATTCTTTGCGTAATTCTGGTTCGCTTGTGCATCATAGTTAGACTTACCATCCGGGCCCGTAACAAGCAGGCCGATATATCTTTCGCCCCAGTCGTCTTCATAATTCCTGTTGTCGTGATTGCCCGATTCGGCAATTCCCACTTTAAAAAAATCGGGAAAACGGAACATGGCCGCCACAGTGGCAAAGCCACCACCCGAATGACCCCAGATACCTACCCGGTCAATATCGATATACGAATACTTGGCCGCCAGTTCTTTCATCCCTGCGATCTGGTCTGGCAGCGTATTATCAGCCATATCTCCATAACACATATCATGAAAACCTTTTGAACGGTTTGGGTTACAGGTTCCTTCGATGGCAACCACGATAAAGCCGAGTTCAGCAAGCGCATTGCAGTCTCCGGTAGAAGCTGAAAAGCCCCAGTTAGAAACGCTGCCACCCTGCGGACCCGGGTAGATATAGTTGATGATCGGATATTTTTTATTTGGATCAAGATTGGTCGGTTTGAACATGATACCATACAGATCAATCTTGCCGTCACGAGCCTTTACTACAATTGGCGTTGGCATTTTCCAGCCAGTAGCCAGCAGTCTCGAAATGTCGGCCTTTTCGAGTGGGGTCATCAGTTTTCCGTCGGTGTTGCGAACCGTTATTATCGGCGGCATATCCTGTTTGGAATAGGTGTCCACAAAATATTTATAGGAAGGAGAAAACGATGCCGAATGATTGCCATCATCGGGGGTAAGCACAGTAAGTTTCTTTCCGTCGAAGCTTGATTTGTACAGGACATTAAAATATGGATTAAAACCTTTCTCTCTACCTTTTGCATAGAATAGCAACGTTCTTGCTTTCTCATCAACCTTTAAAAGACTGGCGACTACATATTCGCCTGTTGTTATCTTGTTTTTCAGCTTGCCGGTGATCGCATCATACAAATAGAGATGACCCCAATTATCGCGTTCGGAGTACCAGATAATCTCGTTGGTTGCTGAAAGATATCTCCAGTTGTAGGATCCGCGGCCTGATTCAAATTGAGTGGTAACGGCTTCGGTAAACACCTCCCTGATCTCCCCGGTACCTGCATCGGCGAGCCAGAAAGTCGGCTGTTTGTGATCACGGGTTGTAGTTACAAAAGCGATCTGTGATCCGTCCGGTTTCCATTCGAGGTCTCCAAAGTCGCCACCGGTGCAGGATATATCATCACACAGTGTGCCGCGATGGGGACCGGGAGGCAGTTTCAGTCGCACCACTTTCACATTTTCCACGTCAATGACTACACGCTGTATCATCGCGATATCTTTATCGCCTGGTAAAGGATATTTCCAGGTTTGCAACGTTGGTTTGCCAACATTCGTGGTAACGAGATACATATCGCTTACGTTGCGCTGATCCTGCTGAAAAGTCGCGATTTTTTTAGAATCCGGGGACCATGCCAGCACCGGGCGATCGCTGCGTTTCCAACCGGCGTTATCGGTTGCGTAGCCAAAGTCTTTGATTCCGTCTTTTGTTAATTGTGTTTCCTTGCCGGATGCGATATCTTTTACCCAGAGGTTGTAATCTTTGATATAGGCAGAAAGTTTTCCGTCGGGAGAAGTGATTCCCAAACCTCCACCGCCGCGAAAACCACCACCTCCGCCTGCCGCCGACCGAACAGCCGATGTTGCGGGGCTTTCATCGACCACGCAGGAATTACCTTTAACATCACATGTCCATTTTTTTCTGGCTGCTGTGACCATCACGAATTTTAAATCCGGGGTGAAGACGATCGTTGTAAATGGAAGACGGGCTCCTTCAAATTTTTCTCCGCTGGCCGTTGATAACGCTGCGGCCAGTCTGGTGTGATCGAAGGCTGGAAGCCTGGTGCCTTTTGCCGGATCCACTAAAATGAATTCACTGTTACCACCCATCGTGTTGCGATACCAGAAACGATCATTTTCAATCCAGTTTGGCCGCACACTGCCCTTGTCAACCAGCCCGCCGGTATTATAACTCATAAACTTTTCAGCGCGCGCATAATCTGCGGCCGTATAATCCGGAACAACTTTCTGCTGCGCCAAAGTACCAAGTGAGAAAAGTAGGAAAAAGAAATATACCGAGCTGCGAATATTGATCATATATAAATATCAGGTATAAAAAGCTAAGCTGTCGAAAATTTCTATTTTACACGAAGTAAACCGGTTGTAAGCACGATCTGCTGGCTGGGATAAGAAACGTTCCCATCTTCTTCACCGGTAATGAAAACCTGAATCGGTTTGAAAGGGCTTACAGTAGAAAGCGATGCCCTTAATTTTTTGGAAAGTAATCCGCCTGAGGTTTTAAATTGTCCGATATTTTTTGTTCCGTTAAATTCTGTCCGCATCCAAACGACATACAAATTTCGGGGGGGAGTGAGTTTGCCTGCTTCCGCAAGGTGGGTTGTTTTTACGGTAACCGCGTAATTCTTGTTGCGGTCTTTTTTGATCTTTACAGTGCCCTCGGCGCTGGGAACCACGATCGATGATTCAAATTTGAATTTTCTTGCGCAGCCGGTTGTCACGAATGCAAGGAAGAGTATAATAAGTGCTGACTGCAATCCTTTTCTCAGGTAGAGAGATACATTTTCTTTCATAAATATTGGTTGATGATCATTTCGCCCGTGTATAAAAATCATATTTCCGCACATCCCGATGGGGATTGGGCGAATTTCCGATAATTTCGTTATTTATCCCTGTTAAGAAGTTTACAATAAATTTTGCAAGAGCTGTGCCGGGAAGCCAGAGTTTTTATCTAAATCAGTCTGGCAATTCAATATTATGTTAGTATGAAAGGAAAGTGGTTGGCACGTGCCCGGAAGAAAATCAAGTTCATTTTTGATCTCGCTGCAAATGAGAGGATCAGGATCCACTTGCTCCAGGCCTTTCCTTTCTGGGTTGCCTCTCTGCTTACGGGACTTGTAGCGGTGGTCTATACCCGGCTCTTCGGGTATGCAGAAGGCCTGTTGCAGTCTTTACTTCATTGGAATTCTGGCATATTGTTTATCCTTACTCCCTGTTGCTTTTATCTCGCCTGGCTGACGGTAGTGAAATTTGCTCCAAATGCAAAGGGTAGCGGTATCCCGCAGGTAATGGCGGCCATCGAAATTGCTACACCAGGCCGGGTTGAAAAAATCAGCAGGCTCCTGAGCGTGCGCATCATCGTGGTAAAAGTCATTTCCAGCCTGTTGATGATTCTTGGTGGAGGGGCGATTGGAAGAGAAGGTCCTACCATCCAGATCTCGGGTTCTATCTTTCGGCTCGTGTCGAAATGGATACCTCCTTCCTGGCCCCGGCTTTCCAATCAACGGTTCATCCTGACCGGTGCAGCGGCAGGTTTGGCGGCAGCGTTCAACACACCCCTGGGAGGCATTGTGTTTGCGGTGGAAGAACTCGCCAAGATCCACATCCGTCATTTCAGAACGGCCCTTTTTTCGGCGGTCATCATCGCGGGACTCACCGCCCAGGGACTGCTGGGTCCCTATCTGTATCTCGGCTTTCCCAATGTAAGCGACCTCAAACTGTCGATCTATGCCGGGGTAGTGGTAACCGCTATTCTTGCCGGCATGGGGGGTAGTTTTATGTGCAAGATGATCCTGAAGGTCATGAAATGGAAACAGCAATTCACCCGCACCCAGACGGTGATGTTTCTCTTTGGAGCAGGACTGCTGGTTGCCACAATTGCTTTTTTCATCGATGACAACATCCTCGGCTCAGGAAAGGACCTCATGAGTTCGGAACTATTTTCAGATAAAAAGTCTGCCTCCTGGCATACGGTGCTGATGCGGATCCTTGGACCGATCATCTGTTTTAATACAGGTGCTGCCGGTGGAATCTTTGCCCCTGCTTTAGCTGCCGGCGCCACTATCGGCGCTTTCATCTCCGGCGTTTTTGATATTTTCGGGTCAAACGCGAATATTCTTATTCTTAGTGGAATGGTGGGATTTCTTACCGGTGTCACAAGGACGCCATTCACCTCAGCCATTCTGGTACTCGAAATGACCGACAGGCACAGTGTGATATTTCATTTGATGATTGCCGCCATGGTCTCCAATATCGCCGCTCTCCTGGTTGACAAGCATTCATTTTACGAAGTGCTGAAAAAAGGGTATCTGGATGATGTGTTGCAGGAAGATCCGTTGCCTGAAAAGAATAATAAGGAAGATATTAGTAAATAGGGTTTTGCATATTTTATAATCAATAAAAAATTATATTACCTGTATATTAAAAAAGTTGTATCTTATTATTTTAAATTGTGCCTGCCC
>JBDTEB010000318.1:0-3482 GCA_039922795.1 Chitinophagaceae bacterium | reverse complement strand
ACCCATGAGCTTCTGCCTTCCTGCCATCATTGCTTGTCTGTCCATTTGTCCACCACCGGCTTGCATGTCCGCACGCATCTTGTCGGTTGCTTTATTGTAATCTACAAAAGCTGCAGTAACTGCTGTTGTCGCTGCCGCATCAAGTTTGAAAAGAGATACAAGGGTATCAACGCCTCTTTTTGAGCGTTCTTCTGGTGTTTTTTGCATTCCACCACCTTGTGCGAAAGTTGATATGGTGCCGGCCAACATAAGTATGGCCAGGAATCCAATTTTAATGTTCATTGCTTTTGATTTTTATTTTAAAAATGAGCGTATCCTTTTGTCGTAACCGTTTTTCTTCTGCAGTCCTAATATATAGCACATTTAGGGCCGGGATTTCCTGGAAGAATCACTTTTTGATTTATCCATACCTCTCCGGTTTGGAAACCACATATCAGAAACCAGTCCGGGGATTAGAGAATCATAAACCGGTCTTTGCTGATCTGTACAAATTTGTCTTAACTGCCTGAAATTTGTGAAGGTGCGAAAATCGAGGGCTTTTTGTTTATTCCCAATAATAGTCGCTTCGGCTGAAACAATAGAATCTGATGGAGAAGATTGGTTTAAAAGTCGGTAAAAATTTGTTTTGGCAAGTTTCAGATCTTCGAACATGGGCTTTAGATTTTTCCTGTGCTCGGATCTCAGAGTCTCAAACTGTTTCATTTGTTCTTTGCTAAAACCAATTTTCTTTTCGAGAAAGGATGACATGGGTGACCATCCCATATCTCCGCGGGATGAACGATGATCGGTCCTGGTCATCGAATACCAAAATAAAAGCATGCTGATATTGGACATCAATAAAACCGCGATGATGAAAAGAAGTATCCTGCTATTAGAAATTTTGCGCATTAGGGTTCCTTGATTTCATAATCGTAAAAAGCGTTTGAAGCAATCGAAAAATCTTCATAAACCGACTGATAAGTTTGATCTGAGACTACCGCTGTGGTTGTTGTCGGGCTCTTCCTTAATAATACCGTCATATTCAACAACATAACCAGGGCTAACATGGAAAATGCTACAACCGGCCGGGAAACGAAGTATGTGATCTGCTCCCAGATATTCTTTCGGCTACCGGATAAACGTGCTTGCAACCGGGTATAAAAAAACGGCGCAGGTTGTGCTTTCTGCATTCCGTCAAGGCTGTTCAGGATCTTTTCAATCCGGTTGTTTATTTTGTGTTCGTTGAACATATCTGAGACATTTGACGTGGTTTGTAAACTAAACTTGTGTTTTTATTCAGAAAACCTGTTTTCGTGTTCAAGGTGTTTTTTCAAATTGTTCTTTGCCCTGTGCAATAGAGACTCTACGGAAGAAACTGTTGTATTCATCACTTCACATATCTGTTGGTAACTCAATCCTTCCACTTTGTGTAAGATAAAAGCGATTTTCTGGTTTTCCGGGAGCTTGTTGATAGTTTTAAAAAGAATTGCCGCTGTTTCTTTGTTATCGAGTTTCACGCCGGGATGCTGAAAATCAGGGGGGTCATAAATAATTTCATTGTTAAGACCGAAAAGGCTCTGGATAAAAGCAAATCTTTTCTTTCTCTTCTTTTTGCGGATATGATCCATTGATTTAGTGAGCACGATCCGGTACAGCCAGGTCGAAAACTTGGATTCTCCCTTAAAAGATTGGATGGATTCATAAACCTGCACAAAGACTTCCTGCGAAACATCTTCGGCGTCTTCGGTACTTTGAACGATGCTTAACGCAGTATTAAATACCATTTCCTGCCAGGTTTCTACAATAGTCCTAAATGCAACCTCATCTTTTTGCTTGAGCTTATCAATGAGAATCCATTCGTTCAACGTTCTGGTTTTTTGTCATTCTATCCAAACGATATTACATAAAACTGTCGTAAAAGCAATATTTAATACTACTTACTTAGATGAGCTAAAGGCTTTAAAACGATAGGTGAAGGTGAGCATGTAGTATTGTTCCAGTACCAGACTTTTAACATCCTCGATGTACGTTTCGGTAACGGTTCTTGAAATATTACGGTTTTGCTTCAACAGATCAAAGACAGAAAGCTTGAGTTCTCCCGCCTGTTTCTTTAGAAATTTTTTGCCTGCACTCAAATTCCAGGAACAGAAATGCTGATTATACCCCTTTGCAAGGCCGCTATAAGACTGGTTTGTGAGATCGTTCTGGAAAAGCCATCCCGTCTTTGACAACAAGTTGATCCTTAAAGACGTGATCTGAGAGAAATAGGTACTGGTTCCTGGCTTGATCGAATTATTTACCCTACTGATATTTCCTGAATAGCTTAGATTAAAATCGATAAAGCTGCTGATATTACTGACCAGCACCAGGCCTGAACTATAATTCTGCGTCTCCGAAATGTTTCGGATTCCGTTTACCATACCCGGGGTTTGTGCCATCTGAAGACCTCCATTCCAGGTTACAACCGATTTTACCGGTTTTAATGGAAGGCTGAAACTAAAGACGGACCGGAGATTTATGTAGCCATTCATATTTATGGGCATAGAAATCTGGCCTCCTTTTTTCAAAACAACATTCTGGGCGACAACGGTGTCGGAAGAAGCAGTAAAACTGGCGCTGCTAAAATAATTTTCGGCTTTTTGAGCGGACAGGTTAACAAAAAAGCTGCTTCCGTTTTTCAGGTTGATATAAGTATATCGGGCGGACAATTTTTGCGCAGTCTGCTCCAGGAGTCCAGAATTGCCTCTTGAATAGAACAAGGGCTCCGAATTATCTACTGCATCCTGCATTTTATCGGTGACGGGCAGGTCGACCAGACTGTGAAATTGAAGTTTGATACTGCTGCTGGGTGAAATCCGCATTTTCCAGTTTAATTCGGGGAGAAGATTGAAATATTTTCTAGCCACATGGTTTGACAGATAGGCATTTTCTCCATCAAGTCGTCCAGCCCGATAATCCAGTTCTATGGTGAACTGATTTTCTTTGGCGCCAATCTTATAACCAATGCCGCCCTGATGGCCAAGGTAACGGCTGGTAAAATAAGTTGATAAACCGGAGTCCGGTTTGGCGCTTTTTGTCAGCTGATTAGCGGAGGAAAAAGTGTTCCTGATGATTTCCTGATTTTCCGATTGCGGACTGAAATGCAACATAAGCAGGCTTTTCTTTCCAAAAGGTTCGGTGTAGGTGAGATCGGCCGATTTTTTGGCAGCTCTTTTTCTTTGGTTAACCATCTGAGCGAGTGAGTCCGTTCTGATTGCTCCAGTCGCATAAAAATCGGTAAGATTTACCAGGCTGTTATGTCCTGTCGACTGCTCTCTTTCATCGGAATACTCAACAACTACGGTTCTGCCGGGGATCGTAAACTGGTGTTTAAAAACTAGAGAATTAGTAAAGTGGCTTCCTGCACTGCTGCCATTAGAGTTGCTCATGATCTGATTTGCCGGTGAAGAAACGCCATAGTTGTTAACGCCTGCGAAATTTTCAGTCGATCGTTTATTCTGAAA